>CAMWUU010000089.1 GCA_947177515.1 uncultured Lachnospiraceae bacterium | reverse complement strand
TTATTCTTTAGTCAAGATTTCGAAACTTATCGAAAATTCCATAAACCGAACTTGACGGGGATGGGAAGAGGCAGGAGGAAACCATTATGGGTGTAACAAAAGCGAATTTGGGGCGCGGAGCCGGTATTTTGATGCCGATCAGCGCGTTGCCTGGTCCGTATGGGATTGGTACTTTGGGGAAAAGTGCATATGAATTTGCGGATTTTGCGGCGGAGAGCGGTTTTCGTTACTGGCAGGTGCTCCCGGTGGGGCCGACAAGTTTTGGTGACAGCCCGTACCAGTCATTTTCTGCATTTGCGGGAAACCCGTATTTTATTGATCTTGATTTTTTAATTGAGGAAGGGCTGCTCCTGAAAGAGGAGGCGGATCAGGTTTCCTTTGGGGAGAATGAAACGGATATTGATTATGCGGCGATCTTCCATAACCGTTTTACGCTGCTGCGAAAGGCGTATGGGAGAAGCAAACACAAGGGAAAGAAGGAATACACGGCATTTCTTAAAGAGAATGCGTTCTGGATTGAGGACTACAGTTTTTATATGGCTGTCAAATTCCATTTTGAAAACCGCTCCTGGCAGGAATGGGATGAGGAGATTAAATACCGCCGGGAGGATGCGGTGCAGAAGTACCAAAAGCTTCTTGCGGATGAAATTGATTTTTGGAAATTCTGCCAGTTTAAGTTCCGCCTGCAGTGGAACCGTTTAAAGACCTATGTAAATGGGAAAGGACTGAAATTTATTGGTGATATTCCATTGTATGTGGCAATGGACAGCTCGGATGTGTGGGTACACCATGACTTGTTTGAACTAGATGAGGATTGCGAACCCATCCATATTGCGGGGGTTCCGCCGGATGCCTTTTCGGACGATGGGCAGCGGTGGGGAAATCCACTTTACCGCTGGGATGTGATGGAAGCGCAGGATTTTCTTTGGTGGCGTGAGCGTATGAAGGCGAATGCTTCCCTGTATGATGTGATCCGCATAGATCATTTTATCGGGATTGTAAATTACTGGTCGATTGCAGCGGACTGTCCGACAGCGATTGAAGGGGAATGGAAAAAGGGACCTGGCGAGAAGCTTTTGAAGGCGGTGCTTGAGGTAATTGGTGATGCAGGAATTATTGCGGAGGATCTTGGTGTTCTGACAAAACCGGTGAAAAACCTGATTGCAAAACTTGGTTTCCCGGGGATGAAGATCATAGAGTTCGGGCTGGACTGTGAACCGGATAATGACTATCTGCCACATAATTATACCACAAGTAATACAGTTGCCTACATTGGTACACATGATAATGAAACTTTGGTTGGCTTCTTAAATGGTTGTGATAGGGAACAGCTTACCAAGATTAAGATATATTTTGGGGCAAGGACAAACAAGGATTTGCCGGATCAGATTATACGCAGCCTTATCGCCTGTGTTGCGGATGTGGCAGTAATACAGACACAGGATCTGTTAGGTCTTGATAATGCCGCCCGCACCAACCTCCCGTCCACCGTCGGACAGAACTGGCGCTGGCGGGCGACGAAAGAGCAGATCGATGGCATTGATAAGCTTTATTATAGGGAACTTTTCAGGAGATATAACCGTTGATTGGACGGAACTGGAAAAAGCAGGTATCCGTACACAGGGGAAGAAACCGAAAAGGATGAGATATGGAAAGGGAAGAAATTTTATTTGATATACCCGTTAAAGCGGGCAAGGAGGTGTAAATATGAAAAATGGTTTTAAGCAGAATGTGGAGGAAATCCTCCGGCTTGACTATGATAAGGATGTAAAATCAGCGGATACCATTGAGCTTTACAATGCGGTATCCAAAGCTGCGATGGTAACGGTCGGCAGGGATTTTGCAGGAAAAGCCAAAACGGCAGAGGGCAAAAAAGCCTGCTATCTATCCGCGGAATTCCTTATTGGGCGCATGGTTTACAACAATCTGCTGAACTTAGGGCTTTTCAACCAGTTTTCAGAACTGATGTCGGAAAACGGTGTGGATATCCGCGTATTTGAGGAAATCGAGGATGCAGCACTTGGCAATGGCGGATTAGGACGGCTTGCGGCATGTTTCCTGGATTCCGGTGCAACCAATGGCATCACATTGAATGGTTACGGAATCCGCTATAAGTATGGTCTGTTCAAGCAGTATTTTGAGGATGGTTTCCAGAAAGAAACCGCGGACGACTGGCTGAAGATGGGCGACCCGTGGTCGGTGCGCAACGATGCGGATACGGTTGTAGTGGAGTTTAAGGGACAGTCGGTTAAAGCCGTCCCGTATGATTCCCCTGTTATCGGTTACGGCGGAAAAAAGATTAATACGTTGCGCCTGTGGCAGGCAGAGCCGATGCAAAATTTCCAGTTTGACCTTTTCAATGACCAAAAGTACGATAAGGCTGCGAAAGATAAGGTGGAAGCGGATGCAATCTGCGCTGTACTTTATCCGAATGATACGACGGACGCGGGCAAGAAACTGCGGTTAAAACAGCAGTATTTCTTCTCAAGCGCGACACTAAAGGACGTTATACGAACCTACAAGCAGAAGTATGGCGATGATTTCAGCCATTTTTCCTCGGAGTATGCGATCCAGCTTAATGACACGCATCCAACCGTGGCTATTCCGGAATTTATCCGTCTGATGATGGAAAAGGAGAACATGACCTTTGCGAAGGCACTAAAACTTGCAAAGGAAACCTTTGCCTACACGAACCATACGATTATGGCGGAAGCGCTGGAAAAGTGGAGTGTAAACCTTTTTAAAGCGGTGATCCCGAATGTCTATAAATATGTTGTGATGCTGCAAAAGGCACTTGTAAAAGAACTTGCGGCCTTTTTGGTGGCGGAAGAAGACCAGAAACAGTATTTTATTGTGGATGATGGTCTGATCCATATGGCACGGATGGCGATTTTTGCGAGTCATTCCACCAATGGGGTGGCGCAGATCCATACCGATATCCTGAAAAACGATGCGCTCAAGGAGTGGTACGCGCTTTATCCAGAGCGTTTTAATAACAAGACGAACGGTATTACTCAAAGACGCTGGCTTGCGCTGGCCAATATGGAGCTGGCTGGATTTATTACTGACAAGATTGGCAGTGGCTGGATTACGGATCTTGACAATTTAAAAAAGCTAGAAAAATTCAGCGATGATAAGGCGGTTATCAAGGAGTTTGGGGAGATTAAGCATTTAAAGAAACGTCAGCTTGCCGATTATATCCTTGCGAGGGAGGGCGTAAAAATTGATCCTGATTTCATCTTTGATATCCAGGTTAAGCGCCTGCACGAGTACAAGCGGCAGCTTCTCAACGCATTTTCTATCTTGGACATTTATTTTGGTTTAAAAGATGGAAGGATAAAGGATTTTAACCCAACTGTATTTATTTTCGGGGCAAAGGCGGCACCGGGTTATGTGCGCGCAAAAGCCATTATCAAATATATCAATGAGATTGCAAAACTGATTGAGTCCGATGCGCAGGTGAATGATAAATTAAAAGTAGTCTTCGTACAAAATTATAATGTTTCCTATGCGGAGAAATTGACACCGGCGGCCGATGTTTCGGAACAGATTTCGACAGCCGGAACAGAAGCATCCGGAACTGGCAATATGAAATTTATGTTAAACGGCGCTGTTACGCTTGGAACCTATGACGGCGCGAATGTCGAGATTGTTGCGGAGGCAGGCGAAGAGAATAACTATATCTTTGGTGCTAGGGTTGAGGAGATAGAGAAACTTAAGAAAAATTACAATCCGAAGAAACTCTATAAAGCGGAGCCACGCATCAAAAAAGTGGTGGATACCCTAATTGACGGTACTTTTGACGATGGCGGTACAGGGATGTTTAAAGAACTTTATGATTCTCTGCTTGAGGGAGCGAGCTGGCATAAGCCGGATCACTATTTCCTTTTGCAGGATCTGATCCCGTATGTCGATGCGAAGCTTAGGGTGAACGCGGACTACTCCGATATGTACAGCTTTTGCAGGAAATGTTTTATGAACACAGCGAATGCCGGGAAATTCTCAAGCGACCGGACCATCCGTGATTATACGAAAGAGGTATGGAAGCTGTAACCACATGGTTTTCAAAGGCTCTCATGAGGAGGAGGACTTTTGGAAAATAAATGCGCTAAAAGGCGTGAGGCGCAGGGGAGGCCTGCATGGGCGGAATGTATGGACAGGATGCCCAAAGAAATTGTTTGCCGCAAAAGCGGCGGAATGGAGGATATTATGAGAAAAAGCAAGAAGGCATTGGCAGTGCTGATGGCGGCTACTATGACAGTGGGACTTGGGGCATGTGGTTCTAAGGAAAATGGGGAAAATCCAACCCCGACCCCAGCAAACGCAGGAAATCAGGGCGACAATACGGAAAAGAAGGATGTTACGCTTACCGTGTGGGGACCGAGCGAGGATCAGAACGCGGAGCAGGGCAACTGGCTTCCGACAATGTGCGAGAAATTTAACGAGGAGCATCCGGAGTGGAATATCACTTTTAAGTATGGTGTATGTCCGGAGGGTGACGCAGGTGCCCTGGTATCGCAGGATCCAACGGCTTCCGCAGACGTTTATATGTTTGCTAACGACCAGATTATGACACTGATCAATGCGAACGCCATCACAAAGATCGGCGGGGATACCGCAGAATACGTTAAAAGTTCAAACTCCGAGGCGATTGTAAACTCTGTATCGGTGGATGGTAATATTTATGGCGTACCTTTCACAACAAACACATGGTTTATGTATTATAACAAGAGTATCTTTTCGGAGGAGGATATTAAGAACCTTGATACAATGGTATCAAAGGGTAAGGTGGCATTCCCGCTTTCAAACTCCTGGTATTTTGCATCGTTCTATGTTGCGAATGGATGTACCCTGTTTGAGGATGGTTTTAACGAGGCAGCAGGCATTGACTTTGGAGGGGATAAGGGTGTAGCCGTAACGAATTATCTGATTGATCTTGTAGCAAACCCGAACTTTATTAATGATGCGGATGGCGCAGGTATGGCAGGTCTTCGTGATGGCAGCATCGGCGCAATCTTCTCCGGTTCCTGGGATTACAATAGTGTAAAGGAAGCACTCGGTGATAATTTTGGTGCAGTTGAACTTCCGAGCATTACAATTAATGGGGAAGCAAAGCAGATGAAATCGTTTGCAGGTTCTAAGGCAATCGCAGTAAATCCGAACTGCAAGGATCCGCAGGTAGCAGTAGCTCTTGCTAGGTATCTTGGCAGCCCGGAGGCACAGCAGACGCACTATACCAGCAGAAGCGTGGTTCCTTGCAATACCGAATTGTTAAAGCAGGATTCTGTAAAGAATGACGCGTTGGTTATCGCCCAGAACAATACGTTTGACAATACTTCCATTATCCAGCCGTTCGTCAGCGCGATGGGCGTTTACTGGGATGCGGCCGTAAATATGGCAAACGGGATTATCAACGGCGATGTAACACACGACAATGCGGCAGAAATGACGGATAGCATGAATGCAGCGATGAATAATAACGGTCTGTAATTTAAATTACAGGAGTGAAGGAAAGGGCTGCGCATGCGCAGCCCTTTCCTGATTATATCATTAAAAATTGCATATAATAGGTTTGTAGGATGAAGAAGGGAACACTGGAATGGAGGTTTTATCGTGAGCAATGAGGTTGCAAAACCAAAAATGAAAAAGTCGAAAAAGACTGCATTTGACACTCCATACACCGTAAAGAACGCCATACAGAAAGGCGGCATGACCACGAAGCTTTCCATGCTGGTGATGGGGTTTGGCAATCTGGCACACAAGCAGATTGCAAAAGGTATCATTTTCCTTGCAATTGAAGTGGCATATCTCTGGTTTATGATTGCACAGGGAATCCACTGTATTGCCATGCTGCCGTCGCTTGGGTGGTTGGAGCAGGAGGAAGTCTGGAATGAGGCGCTGGGTATTTATGAGTATACGGCAGGACATAATTCAACCATCATCCTGCTTTACGGCGTTGCCTCAATTTTCATTACAATTGGTTTTATTATTATGTGGCGCGGTACATTGAAGAGTGCATATAAGGTGGAGTGCCTTGCCCGTGAGGGGAAACATATCAACAGCTTTAAGGATGATATAGCTGATCTGTTTGATGGAAACCTGCACCGCAGCCTGATGACACTGCCGATTCTCGGCATTATCGTTTTTACAATTCTGCCATTGGTGTTTATGATTTCAATGGCATTTACGAATTATTCCAAAGAAACCTCCTCGGAGGCTGCGCATCTGGTGCTTTTTGACTGGGTGGGATTGAAAAATTTTGGCACCGCGTTAAGTACGGACAATTCGATCGGACAGAATTTCTGGTCGGTGCTCGGCTGGACGATTGTGTGGGCTATTTTTGCTACTTTTACAAACTATATCCTTGGTATGATCCTGGCGATGGTTATTAACCGCAAGGAAACGAAGGCGAAGGGATTCTGGCGTTTCTGTTTTGTTCTCTCGGTTGCAGTCCCGCAGTTTGTGTCCCTGTTGATTATGAGGACAATGCTCCAGCCGGAGGGCGCGATGAATATCCTTTTGCGAAACTTAGGTATCTTAGAGGCGGGGCAGAGCCTTCCGTTTTTTACCAAGCCGATCTGGGCGCGCGTGACGGTTATTGTGATCAATATCTGGGTTGGTATTCCGTTTACGATGTTGCAGACCACCGGTATTTTAAAGAACATACCGGCAGAATTATACGAGTCGGCGAAGGTGGATGGTGCAAATGCGTTTGTGACATTTTTTAAGATTACGCTGCCATATATGCTCTTTGTGACAACACCATACCTGATTACAACTTTTACTGGAAATATTAATAACTTTAATATAATTTACCTGCTCTCGGGCGGCGGTCCTACGCTTAAACCTGGCGATACGGCGGGCAAGACAGACCTTCTTGTTACCTGGCTGTATAAGCTGACCGTTGATAAGCAGTATTACAATATCGGCGCGGTCATCGGTATTTTGACCTTTGTCGTATTGGCAATTATTTCCCTGGTGACCTACCGGAATACCGGCTCTTATAAGAATGAGGAGGAATTCCAATAATGAAAAAACAGACGACATCATATAAGGCAAAGAAAAGGACGGTCAATATTTTTGTCCATGTGCTTTTGGCGGTTTTGGCGGTCATCTGGATTTTCCCAATCGCCTGGGTTGTGATGATCAGCTTCCGTGCGGAGAAGGGTTCCTATACTTCTTCCTTCCTGCCAAAGAGCTTTACTTTTGACAATTATAAAAAGCTTTTTACGGATACCACAATCCTGAATTTCCCGAAGATGTTTATGAACACATTGATAATTGCTATTTTCGTGTGTATTATCTCGACGATTTTCGTGCTTGCGGTTTCCTACTGTATGTCAAGGCTGCGCTTTAAAATGCGTAAAAAGTATATGAATATCGCCATGATTCTGGGTCTGTTCCCTGGTTTTATGTCGATGATCGCAGTGTATTATATTTTGAAGGCAATCGGTCTGTCGGAAGGTTCCATGGTGCGTGTGGCGCTGATTATGGTATACTCGGCGGGTTCGGGTCTTGGCTTTTATATTGCAAAGGGATTTTTTGACACGATCCCGAAGGCGCTTGACGAGGCAGCATTCCTTGACGGTGCTACAAAGTTCCAGGTATTTACAAAGGTTACAATTCCGCTGAGTAAGCCAATTATTGTTTATACTGTGCTGACTTCTTTCTTAGGACCGTGGCTGGATTTTATTTTCGCGAAGGTAATTTGCCGTGCGAACGCGGATTATTATACGGTGGCGATCGGTCTTTGGAGGATGCTGGAGAAGGAATATATTGATAACTGGTATACCTGCTTTGCTGCCGGTGCGGTCTGCATTTCGATTCCGATTGCGATATTGTTTATCTATATGCAGAGGTATTATGTAGAAGGACTGACTGGGGCTGTAAAGGGCTAAAGCATAAACTAAAGTCTTTCGAAAATGAACCCCCACGGGGGTTCATTTTCGAAACTTCTGGTTGCCTGCAATAACTCTTTGTTCTTGTGGGTGGGGTTCTGCGGTATTATGGCGGGGGATGTGCCTATGAAAAGGCTTTGTTTCCGGTTCTTTTTATTTTTGGGGTAAAGGGAAGTTAAAGTTTTGGGTAAGGGCTGCACAGGTAGCAGATGGTTTTGGTGCCTTGTGGCGGATTGAGAGGGATTTATGAGAAAGACTTGGTTAGGCAGGCGGGTTGTGGCACTTGCGCTTGCATTGTCTTTGGCCTGCGGAAGTTTTTTTGCGGCGGGCTGCGGGAAGGATAACGATGAGATTGATTATAGCGAAGTAAACCTAATCGATGATAATTACCGCACGTATTATGAAATTTTTGTCTATTCGTTTTGTGATAGTGACGGGGATGGGATCGGTGACCTTAAGGGGGTGATTTCCAAGCTCGATTACATAGCGGAGCTGGGATTTACGGGGATTTGGTTTATGCCGTTGATGCAGTCCACAACATATCATAAATATGATACAGTTGATTATTACAGTATCGATAAAGAATACGGCACGATTGATGATTTCAAGGAATTGGTGGCGGAATGCGATAAACGCGGGATCAAGGTGATTATTGACCTTGCAGTGAACCATACATCAAGTGAACATAAGTGGTTTAAGGGAATGTATGATTATGTTAGCGGCCTGAAGGCTGGCGAGGAGTTAGATGAGTCGGTTTGCCCGTATGTAAATTATTACAATGTTGAAAAAGGAAAATATGGGACATCGAGCTGGCACCGGATTGGGTCATCGGATTACGGCTATGAAGGTTCTTTCTGGAGCGGGATGCCGGATATGAATTTGGCAAATGAAGATTTGCGCCGGGAGCTTGAGGATGTTATGAAATATTGGCTTGAACTCGGGGCGGATGGTTTCCGTATTGATGCGGCAAAAGAGTTTTTCAGTGGTTCAAAATCAAAGAATGTCGAAGTATTGCAGTGGCTGACAGATTATTGTAAGTCCGTAAAAGAGGATGCATATCTTGTAGCAGAAGTTTGGGAGGGCTTTTCTTCCTATACGCAATATTATGAGAGTGGTATTGACAGTGTGTTTGGGTTTGCGCTTGCTGATTCGAGCGGCAAGATTGCAAAGACGCTGAATTCCCCAGCCGGTTCAGGGGCGGGACGATCGCTGGCTGATGCGATGGTACAGGTTCAGGATACCATACAAAAGTACAATCCGGATGCAATTGATGCCCCGTTTTTAAACAATCATGATATTGCGCGTTCCACCGGATATTTCAGCGGGAATGAAGCGCGTATCAAGATGGCATCGGCAATCAATCTGATGTTTACAGGAAATGCATTTGTCTATTATGGCGAGGAGATCGGTATGAGCGGCAGCGGGAAAGATGAGAACAAGCGCCTGCCGATGTACTGGTCGGCAACGGATGGAACCGGGATGACGGACGGACCGGCGGATGCAGATCGGATTGAGCATAAATTTGCCCCGGTGGATGAGCAGATAAAGGAGAAAAATTCAATTTATAACTGTATGCGCCGTGCGATTTGGCTTCGCAATGCGAACCCCGAGTTAATCCGTGGTCATGTGGCAGTTATGGAAGCTATTGAGGACGGGGACATCTGTGCGGTTCTTAAGACATGGGAGGACAGTACGGTCTATGTGCTGATGAACCTGAACGAAACGGAGGAAAAAACGATTTCTGTTCCGAAAGATATATATAGTTATGAAGAACTGCGCGGGTACTATTCGGTGGATGGGAGCAAGGTGAAACTAGCGAAAGATGGGACATTGACGCTGCCGCCATATAGTATTGCGGTGCTGAAATAGACATGAAAACGGGACGGGCAAAGCAACAAGTTTTTTGTTGTTACCCGTTCCGTTTATTGATTGAAGAATGAACCTAGATAAGGTTTAGGTTATGTTTTTACAGGGCGCATATTGTCCTGTGCCGGGCGTATGGAAAGGTCTTATGGTTGTAACAGTGCGTCGGCCTCGTCCGATTTCAGTTGGCGCAGAAGGTATTTGTAGCGCTGTTGGATGGCGTTGACCTCGTAGATCGAACAGTCGATAAGGTCTGGGTCTGTTACATTTTCAAAATTGGAGTAGGCGGTTTCTAGCTCGATTTTGGTTTTTGCCAATTCAAAGAGCAGGGGATCGTCTTTTTTTGTTTTCTTTTTGCGGAATATGGACATAGGGATTCTCCTTTTCTTGTTGGATAAACAGGTCTACTGGTTCTATCTTATTCAGAGTATTGGAAAAAATTCGGGACTTATACGAATATGGAAAAAATTTCCATATAGAAAACGGGAGTTTAAGGCAAATTATGGCGGATGAGAAAATTTCCATCGTTCTTTGTATGATTTTTTTACATATTATTTCCAACTTGTACATACAGCTTGGGGAAGAGTGGACAGAAGGATCAAGAAGGGATTTTGCAGAATGCTGAAAAGTGTCCTGGGCTATTGACAGGGCGCAAAATCTTGCGTATGATGGCGCTACCACGATGAAAGGGGTGATGCGATGGAAAATGTGTTGGCAATACTCGATGAGGAAGGGGAATATGTTTCCCGCCTGCTGCGGTATTTTAACAGCAGGGAAGGAAAAGGGTTTGAGGCCGCCGCATTTACAAGCGAGGAAAGTTTTAGGCAGTACGGCGAAAAACACGGGATTGGCCTGCTAGTATGCGAGGAATCGCTCTATGCGGCAATGGAGGAGGCACCAGGATGCCCAACCCTCCTGCTTTCCGCAAAAAAACGGGTGCGCGAGGGGGTAGGACCGCCCATCCTTTATAAGTACC
>CAMWUU010000088.1 GCA_947177515.1 uncultured Lachnospiraceae bacterium | reverse complement strand
GCCCCTCCGCTACCGCACTGCGCGCTTACTGGGAATCAGGATCAAAAGACCCCCTTTCGCCCGCATATTTTATGCCCGAAGCCGCTTACAAAATCTTTGCCGGGGAATATGCCCGCCGCGCCTTTGTAACGGAAACCAGCCTCTCCCCACTGCTTGCCTTAAAGCTGCTACAATTAAAGGATGCCACAGAACTTTCTGTTTACGCCGATATGGGTGTGGCGCTTGCCAACCGTGTGTTTGCTAGGCGTTATGCGGATATAGATTTTCCATTATTTTCCATTTCCTTAAAAACCAGGGAACTGACCCTTACACGCATAAAGCGTGCCCTCCTGCATACAGTACTTGGGATTACGGCAAGGGAACAGGAAGAATTCCGCGCCCTAAAACATTCCCCCTATGTGCGCATCCTAGGGATGGGAGCTAGCGCAAGACCCTTTTTGCGCAGCCTGAAAGAAGATAATGGCGCGCGGGGATGTCCCCCTCTTATCCTAAAACCTGCCCGCGCAAAAAAACTTCTCACACCGGGGGCATATTCTTTCTTCCAGAAAGATATCGCCTGCGCCGAACTTTATCGTCAGCTTTCCTTCCAAAACGGCGGCGCATTCCGCAACGAATTTACGCATGAAATCATCCATCCCGAATAAAATTACAGGGAAAAGCTTTCCCGGAGCCATTTATGGATCATCCTGTAAAAACTATGCCTTCCCGCCGTCTACGGCGCTATTTTATGTACCTTGTCCTTTTTTCCGTCCTGTTTTTGATGCTCCTGTTCCCGGAAACGGCGGCACGCGGCGCGCTCGACGGGCTTTTGCTATGGTCAAAAACCCTGTTACCCATCCTGCTGCCCTTCCTTATCCTCTCCGGACTTCTGATTAACCTGCACATGACAAGACCATTCGAATTGCTGCTAGGTCCCGTGTTTACACATATTTTCCCAATACGGGCAGGTGCCTGTTACCCTCTGTTTCTCGGGCTGCTCTGCGGGATGCCGCTTGGGGCTAAGACCACCGCCTCCCTCTACCGCACCGGGCGCATAAGTGAGCGGGAGTCCATGTTCCTTCTTGGCTTCTCCAACCAGGCCAGCATGATGTTCCTTGTCAGCTATGTAGCCACACAGCAGCAAAGTGCGCCGCACTGCGCGCTGCTTGTCCTGCTCGTCCTCTACAGTTCCGCCTGGCTTAGCACCACTCTTTTCATCCTGCCAAGAAAATATGGCACCAGGCAGGAGGGGAAAGCCACGCCCACAGGTTTTCTTCCTGATGGGGCACAAAGAACTGCACAAGGAAGCAACCCTCCGTTTTTTGCCGCCCTGGATGCCTTAATACCGGAAAGCTTTGCCACCATCACCAAGGTCGGGGGATATGTTATCCTTTTTTCCATGTTGTCCGCATTTACCCGTAAACTCCCGCTCTCTACACCGCTCTCCGCCCTAGTCTGCGGACTGCTTGAAATCACAAGCGGGATACAACAAATTTCTGCAAGTGCACTCCCGGCTGCACAAAAAACAGCCCTTACCCTGGGCGTCACCGCGTTTGGCGGATTCTGCGGACTGATGCAGACCAAAAGCGTGACGTCGGGAACCGGACTTTCCATACATTACTATGCATTTGTCAAACTGATGCAGGGGATCTTTGCCTACCTTCTCACCAGAATTATCTTTACATTTATTTAAATGCTAT
This sequence comes from uncultured Lachnospiraceae bacterium, assembly GCA_947177515.1. Taxonomy (GTDB): domain Bacteria; phylum Bacillota; class Clostridia; order Lachnospirales; family Lachnospiraceae; genus RGIG4057. The sequence continues at coordinate 9,075 of CAMWUU010000088.1, read as the reverse complement.
TTTGCCTTTCATTCCTCCATATCAGGCAAAAAGGTATTCTCGTCAAAATCAAAATCCTCGCCTGCATACCCTTCCGCCTCCGCCCGGCGGCGGTGCGGCTCAAGCTGTTCATTTAATTCCCTGCGGTTTTCAAGCACCACATCAAGGTTGTGTTTTAATGCGCTGACAGTTTCCTCGGTCTTTATCCGGCTCTCTTCATAGGCATTAGTCAGGACTTTCTCCACCTCCGCTAAGATATCGTTTGTATAAATAAGAGCTCCTGCCCGCAGCGACTCCGCCTCCTCGTTCGCCTCGCGCAACATTGTTTCCGCGTTCTCCTGTGCACTTTGCATAATCTCGCCCGCCTGCTCGTAGGCCTGGCGCGTAATCTCATTCTCATTAACCATCTGCTTTGCTTCCTCCCTGGCACGGTCACGGATGGCATTCGCCTGGTCTTCCGCATCGGCAAGCAATGCATCACGGTTCGCAATAATCTTCTGGTAACGTTTTATCTCATCCGGCAGGCGCAGGCGCAGTTCCCCCAGCAAATCGTACAAATTGTCCTTTGGCACAATAAGTTTCGCCTGGGAAAAGGTCGCAGGCTTACAGCTTTCCACCAGCTCGTATATATCATCAATCACCTGTTCTATCCTACTGCTTCTGCCTGTTGCCATCATCCACACTCCTTAAATTCTTAATTTTGCCAGTCACAAGCGGCAAAATATCCCCTGGCACAAATTTCTGGATATCCCCCTCATAGCTTGCAACCTCCTTGACAATGCTGGAGCTTAGATAGGAATATTTCACACTCGTCGTCAAAAAAACCGTGTCGATATCAGGGTTTAACGCGTGGTTTGTCTGCGCGATCTGTATTTCGTACTCAAAATCCGTGACAGCCCGCAATCCGCGGAACATCACTGTGGCTCCAAGACTTTTGGCAAATTCCACCGTCAGCCCGTCAAAGGTTTCCACCATGGCATTTGGGATATCCTTTATCACAAGCTTTAGCATATGTACGCGCTCCTCCGCCGTGAATACCGGCTTTTTCGCGCTGTTATTTAACACGCCGATAATCAGCCTGTCCACTATTTTGGAAGACCGCTTAATAATATCCAAATGTCCCAGTGTAACAGGGTCGAAACTTCCAGGATAAACCCCTACCGTCATAAATCCCTCTCTTCCGCCGGGCTTTCACCGACTATTTCTTCTTTACAAATAAATGTTTGTTCGTCTTGTAGCATTTCTCACGTACCACATTAAAACCACATTCGGACACGAACCCGGTTTCTTCCCCAAGCGCCTCTTCCAATATAACCAATGTATCCCCTGCACAGGCATTACTTTCTGCAAGCATACGAAGAACCTTACCCGTAAGTCCCTGCCTGTACGGCGGATCCATAAAAATAATGCCAAACGGCGGCGCATCTTTAAGGCTTGCTAACGCCCCCATAACCTCCATCGGCATAACCCTTGCAGCCCCCATTAACCCCGTGCGCCTTAAGTTTTCTTTAATACAGGAGAGCGCCGCGCGGTCATTTTCCACAAAAACCGCGCTTTTGCAACCCCGGCTCAATGCCTCAATGCCAATTGCGCCGCTTCCCGCAAAAAGATCAAGAAAATCCGCCCCAGGCAAATCATTATTTATTATATTAAATAAAGTTTCCTTGATCCGATCCGTCGTCGGCCTTGTCGCAAGCCCCTTCGGCGTATCAAGCAACAGCCTTCTTGCTGTCCCCGCAATCACCCTCATCAAGAACCTCTTTTTCTTTCCTGCCAAACGTATAAAAACGCTTCCCACCCTGGTACGCCAAAACCCACTATCTCCTATTTTATTAGAATATTTCGAATTGTCAACAAAAAAACAATACTTTTTCTAAGGTTTTCCGCCAAAAATATGACAGGTTTCGCGCCCGGGACAGACACTGCACCTGCCATTGCAGGCTTCCTTGGCATTTTCCATCCCTTTTTTGATGTTCAGGAATCCGGTCACGGATTTCGACGGACAAAGTATCATTTTTTCGGTTGCCGCAAGCCGCAGGCTCTCCTGCGCGCCCATACACAAAAGAAAATCCCGCTGTAATTCAATTGGCAGATCCCCGTAACCGATACCAAAAAGCCACCCAACCGAAACATCCAGTGTTTCTGCCGCATCCTGCTCAAGCCTTACACGCAACTTCTCAACCGCGGCATTGGCCAGCGCATCCGCAAAAAGCGCCTTCAACATATGCCCCTCGCCCTGCAAAAGCCCGATTATCCGGTCAGCTCCTTCCCCCAGTGTCAGGCATCCCGCCACCGCAGTCGCCGTTTCTTTAAGGTGCTTTTGGATTGATTTCCCGGAAAGTACCAGGTTTCCTCCCTCCAAAAACTTTGCAGAAATCCCATTCTCCCACTCCTTTGAAATTGCGATCATTTGGAACATATAACGCGGTTCTAAGGTTGGGATAAGCATATCCGCCACCTCCCGCATTTCCTCCATCATATCCCCGGGCAGCGGATTGTTCCCACATCCAAGGAAAGCCGCCGCCATATCAAAATCAATTAGTGTCCCCGACTCCTCTTTTAAAAGCCACACAATCTTTTTACATTCCATCCCTTTCCTCCCTCCCATAGAACCTATTTGATAACACAGCGCACAATCAGCCGCTGCGTCCCGTTATTCTCACAGGTGACTAAGGTCAGCATCGCAACGTTCTCCCCGGTATCCCGCCAGGGCGTAATTTCCAATTTATCCCAATTTCGCAGTGCCATCCATATGCCCATTGCCACACCGATTCCTGCTGTGTCCGCTCCTTCCACAATCGCGTAGATCAGCTCAATCTTTGGAATCTGGATCACACCAATCACCTTCCTGCCCCCAGGCGGTTAGCACTCTCTTAATACCCCGTTCCCTTCCGGAACAAAAACAGGTAACTGCCCTCCTTCATTGAGAGTTCAAATTCCTTAATACATGTAAAATTGCGTGGCGCATACCGGCGCACCAGCGCCCGGTCATGTGTGAGAATTAACATCCTGCCGTCCTCACACAAAAATTTTGGCGCACACAGGAAAAAGCGGCGGTAAAGTTCTTCGATCCCCCGCTCTTTTTCCTCCTCCCCAGTAACCGTAAAAGGCATATCCGTCACTATTTCCGTAAATGGCTCCTCCTTAGTAAACGTAAAGAAATCACGGTGTATATAATTTGCCTTCACATCCGCAAGCTGCGTGTTGATGCGGGCGCAATCCACCGCTTCCGAAAGAATGTCAACCCCGAACATTTCCTTAACCGGGGCGCGCTTTGCCCGCTCAATCAACATAGTTCCGGCACCGCAAAAAGGGTCAAGCACGCGTGCGTTCCTATTAAAGAAGGATGTTCCATCCGTCCCCCCGAAAAGATCCGCAAGTGCCATACATAATGCTGCATTGGCTGGGCGCATCCCCGTAGAAATCGTTTTCTGCCGATAGGAAAACCTCCTGTCATAAAGTGTGAAAAGCTTGATTAATACACGGTAACCGCCTTCCTTCGCCTCGATTAAGCGCAACTCAAACTCATAGCCCTCCGTCACATTGGCCAACATTCCGGAAGAACCCTCCTCAAGCACAGCCGCCATGCGGCGCACAAAAAGACCACGCTTCTCAAGCGGCAGTTTTCCCCGCATTTCAATACGGAAACGCAGGGGCGTACCGTTTTGTTCATGCCTAATTTGTAAATATTTTACAATCCCTGCCTGCAAAAGCATTTCTGCTGCCTCCTCCGGCTTTGGAGGCAGCACCTTTGCGCCTGGCAGAACAAAAAACATTTCCTCGAAGGTGCGCAGTGCTAGAAGTTTTTCCGGTTCCTTTACCTGCACAATCACGCCCGCCCCAAATTCCTTCTTCCTGACTGCGCCAAGCTCCCCGAAAAGTACATGGCGGTGGTTGCGGTTCGTTGTAAGCACCAGGTCAGAAACGATCCCCTCCCCTTTATAGCGGTGCCATTTTACGCTTTCTTTCGCCGCAACCAGTTCCCGCAAAAGCATCCGCTCCTCCTGCAAATGCTTGCGGCTCTCCTTTGTCACTTCCTGAGCGTTTACACGGGCAAGCGCCTGCTTTAAACCTGGCAAAAGCCCGGTATAATCATAATGTTTTATCGCCTCAAGATAGGCGCTTTTTACAAAACGTGTTTCCTCAGCATTGTAGGCTTCCCAAAGAAGCGGCAAAAGCTCCCCCACCGCAAGTTCCCCCGCCACAAGCGCCGCGTTCTTGCGCGCTTTTGCATCCTCTGAGGAAAAACATACGGCAAGGGCAGAAAAATCACCGCAGCAATGGGCAAGAATTTCCTCCCGCTCCTTTTTTCCGCTTTCGCCGCGCAGCGCCTCCTTTAAAGCAGCCAGTGTCCTGCGGGGTTCCTCCCCCCGTTCCAGTTTCTGATATAATTCAATTCCCATATTGTACCTTTCCTTACTCAAACATATTCTAGGTTCCCCCAGCCTGCCATTGACCACACCTTATATCATCGCATGTCTGCGCCAGCGCCCGGAAGCAAACCGAACAATAAAAACCACGGCGCGCGCCAGCCAGTCCACGGTCATGGCTACCCAGACACCGAGTACCCCATATTCGCATGTTACTGCCAGAACATAACTTAAACCGATACGGAAAATCCACATGGTACTAATGGAGGCAAGCATCGTAAACTTCACGTCATTCGCCGCGCGCAATGCATTCGGCAACGTAAAGGACGATGGCCAGATCAGCACGCAGCAGACACTATGATACAAAATAATCTTTCTGGTCAGTTCTTCTGTGGCAGGCAGTAGCTGATATGCTGCACAGATGGGGTTAAGGAGTCCTACTACCAGCACATTAACGGCAAAAACTGCTACATAGGCATAGCCCATCAGTTTCTTGGTATATTTTTTTACATCTTCCGCGCTCTGCGCCCCGACGCACTGTCCGACAATCGTAATCATGGCAAGCCCTATCGCATTGCCCGGGATAACCTCAAAAGAGCAGATTGTATTTGCAACCGCATTCGCCGTGATCGCTGTCTTGCCAAACCCTGAAACCATACCCGCTACCATCAGCTTGCCAATCTGGAAAATACTGCTTTCTAAGCCATTGGGTATCCCAATTCGCAGAATGCGCCGTATCATCTCGGGATAAAACCCAAGCCTAAGCTTCGCATTTAGATGGATCTGCCGTTTCTGATTTAACAAAAGCTTTGTTACAACAATAGCGGCTACAATTCTTGAAACCAGTGTGGCAAGTGCCGCCCCAAATACACCAAGATCAAATATGTAGAGCAGTATTGCATTACCCACAATATTGATTGCATTCATGACAATAGAAGTCTTCATGGAAATCTTTGAATCCCCCATCGCCCGAAACAGTGCAGTCCCTGCGGAATAGACGGCAAGGAACGGATAAGAAATTGCTGACAGATAAAAATATATCCTTGCGTTTTCCATAACGTCCGCGTCAATTTTGCGGTAAATCATACGCAGGATACCATAATTTCCCACCAGCGAAACCACCACCAGCACCCCGGATACTGCAAGCACGGACAAAAGCAACTGGTCCGCTGCACGGCACGCCCTCTCCTTCTCCTTATGTCCGAGATACTGCGCCGCGACAACCGCACCGCCCGTAGCAAGCGCCGAGAACATACCAGTCAGGAGTATGTTGATTGAATCAACCAGTGAAATACCGGAAACCGCAGCCTCCCCGCATGGGCTGATCATAATTGTATCCACCATGCCGACCATAACAATCAAAAGCTGTTCTACCATCAGCGGGAGAATCAGCCTGCGCAAATCTTCCTTGGTAAACATTGTTTTCATCCCTCTTTTTCCTGTTTCTTTTTATTTCTATCCATTATGCACGCATTCGGGCAAAATAGCAAGCAAAATTATTTGCAGTTTTCTTCCATCTCTGTTATAATCGAAAGTGAGTTCGTGTTTGTATTCGGACCCGGCATACAAAGACAAGTGTTTGTCACATCAAAACCGGCATTTTACCGTATAAATCCCGGTATTTGCCATACATAAAAAAGAAATGAGGCCGACCCATCATGATAAAACTGATTGCATCTGACCTAGACGGCACCCTGCTGCAAAATGGTGCGCAGACACTGACCCCGCGCGCTATCCCGCTGATCCTGCGCCTTGCAGGATGCGGTATTATTTTCGCGGCGGCGAGTGGCCGTCAGTACCCGAACCTTTTGCGCCTTTTTGGTGCTGCCGCAGACAGGATGGCATTTTTGTGCGAGAATGGCGCGTTTGTGGTTTACAAGGGTAAAACCATCGCCAAAGCCTGCATGGAACCGGAAAGCACAGAGGCGCTAATCGCGGACATCCTTGCACAAAATGACTGCGAAGTACTGATTTCGGGGGAATCCACTTCCTACGTGCTGCCAAAGAGCGGCCAGTTTTTAGACCATATGCAAAATACCGTAAAAAACAATGTCTGCGTTATCCGCAGCCTTGCTGAAATCCCGGAGGAAATTATCAAAGTTTCTGTTTACCGGCGTGCCGGCATCACACATTCCGCACCGTACTTTCTCTCCCGCTGGGGCAATCGGTTTAAATGTACGGTAAGTGATTCCAAATGGATTGATTTCGTCCGGGAGGACGTAAACAAGGGAGCGGCTCTTTCCTTACTTCTTCGCTCCCTATCCATAAAAACGGACGAGGCTGCTGCATTCGGTGACAATTACAACGACCTTGAAATGCTCTCCCTAGTTGGCTTTGGCTTTGTGATGGAGAATGCCGCGCCGGAGATTTCTAGCCGTTACCGCCTTCACACCCGCTGTGTCGAGGACACCCTGGAACGTTTTTATGACCGCCGGATGCGTGATCCCAAAGTTCCAATCGGGGGATGTTAATTGCCCCGCCTATAAAAATATATTGAGAGAGGTTATTTCAATGAGTATTTATGATACTTTAAACCCGGAACAAAAATTGGCGGTACAGCACGGGGAAGGTCCCCTGTTGATCCTTGCGGGGGCGGGTTCCGGCAAAACCCGCGTACTTACCCATCGTATCGCCTACCTGATTGAGGAACAGGGTGTAAGCCCTTTCTCAATCCTAGCGCTTACCTTTACCAACAAAGCTGCCAAGGAAATGCGCGGGCGAGTGGATAAGCTAGTTAGCTACGGGGCGGAAAATATCTGGGTTTCCACCTTCCACTCCAGTTGTGTGCGTTTTCTGCGCCGCTATATCAACCTGCTAGGTTATGAACATAACTTTACTATCTATGATACCGATGACACAAAATCGCTCTTGCACGAAGTCTGCAAAATTTTAAATATTGACACAAAAACTACAAAAGAACGCTCGCTGCAGACCATGATATCCGCCGCTAAAAACGCACTAATTTCCCCGGAGGATTTTTTTAGGCAGGCGGCGGGCGATTTTGATAAGGAACAGTGCGCCCGCGTCTACACCGAATACCAGAAACGCTTAAAAGCAAATAACGCGCTGGATTTCGATGATATTATCTTTCTTGCCGTCGAGTTATTCCAAACGCAGCCGGATGCGCTTTCCTACTATCAGCACCGTTTCCGCTATATTATGGTGGACGAGTACCAGGACACCAACACGGCTCAGTTTGAGCTGATCCGCCTGCTTGCCAACTATACGGACGAGGACGGACAAATATGGCACAATCTCTGTGTGGTCGGGGACGATGACCAGTCGATCTACAAATTCCGCGGCGCAAATATCCGCAATATCCTGGATTTTGAACAAGAATACCCGGAGGCTTCTGTTATTAAACTGGAACAAAATTACCGTTCAACCGAGAATATTCTGGAAGCTGCGAACGAAGTGATTTCCCACAACCGGGGACGCAAGGAAAAAAGGCTCTGGACTGCAAATGGTGCAGGCTGCCCTGTTTCCTTTGCACAATATGAATCGGACTTTGAGGAGGCGGGGGCGATTGTCGCGGATATTATCGGGCATATGCAGCAGCAAAATCCCCCTTCCTGGCGCGATTTCGCCGTTCTCTACCGGACAAATGCCCAGTCCCGCGTCCTTGAGGAAAAACTGATTTTGCAGGGCATCCCCTACAAAGTGATCGGAAGTATCAATTTCTACCAGCGCAAGGAGGTCAAAGATATTCTCGCCTACTTAAAGACCATCGACAACGGGCAGGATTCCGTTGCAGTTAAGCGCATTATCAATGTCCCAAAGCGCGGCATCGGCCTGACAACAATCGACCGCATCGATGCATGGGCACAGGATGCCGGTGTAAGCTTTTACACTGCACTGCTCCACGCAGAAGATATTCCAGGGATTGGACGCGCTGCCGCAAAACTTTCCTCTTTTTCCGCGTTGGTTGAGGGTCTTAAAAGCAAACTTTCCTCCCCGGATTATTCCCTGGGCAATCTGGTGGATGAACTTTTGGAGGCAACGGGTTATCTGACAGAGATCGAGGAAACAGAGGACGAGGAAACCGCAGCCGAGCGAAAGGCAAATATTGACGAGCTGGTCAGTAAACTGGCTGCCTACGAAAAAACCGCCGGGGAGCCGACACTGGCCGGTTTCCTGGCAGAAGTGGCACTGGTGGCCGATGTCGATCATTTAACAGAAGACAGCGATTTTGTTGTACTTATGACGCTCCATTCCGCTAAGGGACTTGAATTCCCGTATGTGTATCTCTGCGGTATGGAGGATGGGATTTTCCCGAGCTATATGTCAATCAACGGGACGGATCCTGAACTGGTCGAGGAGGAGCGCAGGCTCTGCTATGTCGGAATTACGCGCGCCATGAAAGAACTTAAACTCTCCTGTGCAAGGATGCGCATGCTGCGCGGCGAAACACAGTTTAACCGCATTTCCCGTTTTATAGAGGAAATCCCCCGCTACCTGCTTAATTATCGCGGGAACGGACGCGGGACTTCCCTGCTGCCAAAAGGAAATTACAGGCCGGATTCCATCCGCGGCGCAAAACTCACTTCCGGCTCTCCCCAACAAAATGTTGCCTCCCCTCATTTTATGGGAAGACAATTCGGGGAGGCTTCGTTAAAGCCGTTATATTATGGCTTGGGGGATACGGTATAACACATAAAATTCGGGGTTGGGTTAGTTACAAATATTGTAAAAGGTGGTAGGGATTACGAAGTTACGGTCGATTTTC
>CAMWUU010000087.1 GCA_947177515.1 uncultured Lachnospiraceae bacterium | reverse complement strand
CCCTGGTAGGGACAGATATGCCTGGAAATCCAGCAAATATATTTTAGTATCCAGTTTGGATGCTACAAGAGAACGAAGTTTGTTTTCCCACTCAACTGGCAGATACGAAAAAGCAAGGACAATATTACACGGATTTTGGGCGATATAATCACTTAAAATGTAAACTGGTTTCCCGTTATGGGCAGGTTCCCTGTAATATTCCTGGTCAACCGCAAAACCATCGGCAACAATATCGTTTTCCTCAAGATATGCATCGACCATAACTGACAACGCACCCGATCCATACAATATTGTTGGATAATTTGATATCTTAAGTTCCCCGACCATCTTCTCAAACAAATTCATAGTGTTTCTCCTCCTATCATGGTTGGATCAGAAAATTTTGTATCCTGTTTTTAATCGCTTCTGGGGTCAACGAAAGTTCAATATCTTTATCCCCCTTTGTACCATAGGTTCGCAGCACTTTTTTCGGTACAGCAATCTCACATATATCAGAATTCCATCCAAGTTTTTGAATATCATCAGAAAAAGTGCCTTCATAAAACGGATGGCACAGTACCAGTTTTTTATCCATATAACTGCGGAGTGCTTCATAATCGAAAGGGACTGCAGATGTGAAGTAAAGTATGCTGACATCAAGGTTACTGCATGCCCCAATAACTGCGTCAAGCATTTCCGCCCAGACCGCAACAGTCCCCATTTTGCCCTGTTTCATCAACTTTGCCTTACCAAAATCAATATGAACCTCATTTTTATTACAATAATCGGTCATACGGAAATACGAAGGAACTCCATTTTTTGCACATGCCTTAAAAAGGCAGGTGAACTGCCCAGGTGTTGCTGGGGTAAGAACCTCAAAACCCGGAAGTGTCTTCAACGTCATCACATCCTCCGGGCAATAATGTGAATACCCAAGTGTCGAAAAATCATATGACGCGCCCGTCGTGATAAAATTGCCACCTGTTTTTTGGTAAACAAAATCAAGCTTTAATTGCTCTAAAGCCCGCTGGACAATAAACGGAGAAATCCCATAGACAATTGGCGTTATCCCTGACAGGGACAGACCAGCCGCGATACTTATGGTACCCGGTTCAAAAATTCCTATATTTTTTACCCTCCTAGGATACCCCACAAGCAGATCCCTGAATGCCCACACGCCTATATCAACAAGGAAAAGGGATGTTAAGGGATCTTTTGCAATCATTTCGCTGACCGCTTTTTGCATGGCTTTCCTCAAAATTCATCAACCTCCTTATACAACCTTGGCAACTCATCCTCACTCGGATATCTATGAAACCACGAAGGATCTTCCATCAATGTCTTACAGCCATAGCCCCGAACGGTCTTCGCAAGGATCGCAGTCGGCTTGCCGTTTTTCCTTTGCAAGGCAGATCTGAGTTCAGCGATATTGTGTCCGTTGACATTTTCCACAGCAAAGCCAAATGCCGAAAGCTTCTCTGGCAAGTTCATTCCACCAAGCATTTTATTTACCGAGTTATTGTCATCAACTATCATTGTAATATTGTCAAGGTTTTCTGAGGCAGCGAACAACATTGCTTCCCACATAGTCCCCTCGTTCATTTCACCGTCGCCAACAAGTGTATAAACATGCCCTGGAAAATCGCACATCTTAGCGGCAAACGCCATCCCAACTGCAATCGGGAAACCATGCCCTAGACTGCCCGCTGAGCACTCTATCAAACCATCAAACTTGGTTCTGTCCGCCTGCATTGATATGCGGGAATTTAATTTGCAGAAACACTTCAACTCATCGTGTCTAATATATCCACATTTCGCAAGAACTACCATAAGCGCAAGGTTTGACTGTCCCTTGCTCAAAACGAAACGGTCATGCTCTTTTTCCATCCGGTTTTCATATGTATAATTCATCCCGTCATGATACAATGCCCATAAGATCTCGAGTGATGAAAAACAACTCTGTAGGTTTCCGTCCTGCCCTAGATTTGATATGGCAATCATTTCTTTGCGCAGTGACTTCATAGTATCTATCTCATTCAAGCCCGACCACCTCTTTTATGATTCTTTCTGCGACATCCTTTTTGAGCGTGTACCGTATTTGCTCAGGTACCATCCCCAATGCAGCATCCAATTTTGTTAGTTTGTCCACCCCATGGTTTAGGTAATACCACCCATATGCCGAGTTTGTTTTATGTACTGCCGTCAGATAATACGGCAGCGAATAACCCCAACCATATTGGTGGTAAATAGGCTCTAGATATTTTTGATAAACAGAGAGTATTGGGGCGGTATTAAACTGGCAGCCCTGATGGTTCAGATACTCCATTAGCAGTTCTGTCGGAACGTTTCCCGCACCCCTTCCCATGCCAAATATGCTCGAATCAACAAACAGTTGGCGGTCGCACGGCTCAATGTCCAAAAATTCCATAACGTTGGCAAACGCCATCTGGATATTATTATGCGCATGAAAACCAAAAGCAATATCGTGGGATAAGCACTTTAACACGTTGTCACGCATCCTTCTTACATCCCCGGGGTACATAGTACTGAAACTATCAACCATATAAAATGCAGACGGCTTAAGCACATTGACCGCCCTAATCATTTCATCCATTTCCCCCATTGAATACATAAAGGTCGCCATTGCCTGAAGAAAAACGGAATAACCTTTTTCCTGATACACCTTAATACTTTCTAGGGCTTCTTTCCAATCTTTTTGAAAATACGCGAGCCGGATGATGTCCGGTGTTTTTTCGCTGCGGTACGGAAGTTCAAAGCTATCCGCGTTCTTTGTGGTGGTCATCACTGCATAACTACAGTCCTTTCTACGGTATCCAAGAAGTGGCTCCATTTCTTGGAAGTTGTTGAATTTGGTCTGTGTGCCAGCTTTTGCGTCCATGCCCATGATCCCTATTTCTATACAACGCACCCCGCTATTATATAACCCCTCCATAACAGCTTTTGCTGTATCCGTATTGAATTCCCAGTTATTTACATATCCCCCATCACGCAGGGTACAGTCAAGCAAAATTGGTTCCATATTGTCAGACATATCCGCTCCTTCCCGTTATTTTCACCACCATCGTATCGGCTCAATCAACATCTCATGTTCAAAAAGTTCCCGGTCAATTGGCGGGAACATATCTTCTATGGGCAGTGCAACACTGCTGCCATCGGGCAGTCGGTATCTTGCTTTTACCTGCGGGATGGGAACTATCTCATCCCTAAGGCATACTACGTCGCAAAGAACAGAGGACGGACTTTCCATGACTTTCCATATACTTTTCTCAAGTTCTTCTAATGTCCGTACCTGGTAATATTCAAGCCCATAAGCGCAGGCGATTTTTTCAAGTGATGGTAGCATCATTCCAGATGCTTCATCCACACCAACAAACCTGCCTTTAAAAATGCTTTTCTGATGGGCATAGATCGTAGCATACCCGCCATTATTCCACACAAATATCTTGACGGGCAGCTCCTGGGTTACACAGGTCTGAAGCTCTTGTATATTCATCTGCAAGCTGCCATCCCCAACGATACATAACGCCTCCCCTTTTCCCCGTGCAATACTTACTCCAATCGCACCGGGAAGTGCATACCCCATTTCACACTGCTCGGCACTTCCAATATAACGCTGGCGCTTATCTGTATAATATAAACATTGCATTGGGATTTCCGTTGTTGCGCCCGCATCTGTTATTACAACACTATCCGGCTTTAAATTCCGGTTCAGGATGTCAATAAATGCAAATTTGCTAATCCCATTGGAATCATCCCTATGTTCCGGTAAAACAGAAGGAAATAGCTCCTTCCAATGAATACATTTATTTACCCATTCTGTCCTATGTTGGAACTCAAAACTCAAGATAGTGTCTAAGAACTCTTTTACATCCGAGTTAATGACTTTATCCAAACGAACTGTATTTTTGCGGTGCTCGTCCTTATCAATATCCACCACGATTACATGTTTTGCACCGCGCGCAAAAAGCTCATAATTATATCCTGTAGTCAACAGTGACAAACGGCTGCCCAAAACAAGAACCATATCCGCATTCTGTATGGCTAGATTGGCTGCCCTGTTGCCGCGTATATCTGTTAACCCTATATGCAGGGGATCGCTTTTCGGGCAGATATCCCAACCACGGCGTGTACTAACATACGGTATCTGGTTTTTATGTACCAATGTTTCAAACTCTTGTTGGGCACCTGCATATCTTACACCCGCACCCAAGACGATCATCGGTCGCTTGGCTTTATTCAGCGCATTGACAACATACTCCACTTCATCCATGTCGGGTCTTGTTTTCATTGGTTCTAACTCCGCTGGATCAAAATGTTTAACGTGTTTTGGATCTATCACCGCCTCTTGGACATCTAGCGGGATATCCAGCCACACCGGTCCCGGACAGCCTGCCTTCGCCAGATACATTGCCTTCTCAATATGATAAACTGCGTCCCTCTCATCCATAATAGTAACAGCATACTTCGTAATGCTTTTTACAATTGACACGATATCTGCTTCCTGCATACCTATCGCACGGACAGGCACATTGACAGAAGACATCATCTCGTTCCTGTTGCATTGCCCAGATATATAGACCACTGGCAGATGATCCTGCCATGCGTGCAGGGTGCCAGTAACTGCATTCGTCCCCCCGCATCCTGTTGTAACCAAACACGCCCCATAATTTTCTCGGTATTGCGAATAGCCTATTGCCGCCATCGATGCCGCCTGTTCATGTAGGCAGGGAATACATCGAATCTTTCCATGGCAGGCTAAGCCATCCGTTAAGAACATACATCCCCCGCCTGTAACCAAAAACACATCCTCCACACCTGCTTGGTATAATGTATCCGCCAAATAATCACTTACCCGCATAACTTCCTCCTCTACAGAAACAATCTAATACATTTGCTGTCGCTTATAACTCCAGATATCCATATAGCCATTGTTGGAATTCAGCATATCCAGTTCTTCCATATCCTCCCTTTGGATATCAAAATCAAAAATATTCATATTGCCCGCGATGCGGTTTAAATTTGAACTCCGAGTCAATGGTATGAACCCTTTCTGTATACTAAAACGCAAGGCAAGCTGACCGATATCCTTGCCATATTTTGCTGCCATATCAATAAATTTTGGAGAATCCAAAATCCCCCTTCCCATCGGCGACCATGCCTCAATTACCATTCCCCGTTCCTGACAAAAACGCACAAGCCCTCTCTGCTGATAACCAGGATGCAGCTCTAACTGATGAATCTCAGGGCACCCATAGCCTGTATCGATCAATTGGAGCAGATGCCGTTCCAAAAAATTGCAGACACCAACATACCGGATCCGGTGCTTGGATTTTAATTCCGAAAATGCCTGCCATGTCCCAATATTCTTTTCCCTATAAGTTTCTTCATCGCCCCTGCTAACTGGCCAATGGATGAAATACACATCAATATAGTCAAGGCAAAGTCTGTTTAACGACTCCTCCAACCCTTTTAGGGTTTTGTAATATCCATGATTATCCGGAGCAAGTTTTGTTTGTATGATTAAATCTTCCCGACGTATCAACCCACTGCTGGTCGCCTCCCGTATGGCTTGCCCAATCCCCTCCTCGCTTCCGTAAACTGCTGCGGTATCAATCAGGCGATAACCACTTTGTATTGCCTTCAACACGATCTTCTTTATATCACCATCCAGATCCGCCGTTCCAAACCCTAACATTGGAAGCATCCTCTTTAGTGATATTTCTGTTTTATCTTTTTTGTTAGCACCCCCCCTACTTAGAGAGAAAATAGTCATATACCCTCCTTATCCCCTCTTCTATCGAATACTTCGGTTTCCACCCCAGAGCTAGCAGCTTTGACGAATCTATCAGGTTTCTCATTTTCCCATCAGGTTTTGTAGTGTCGCAGACAATTTTGCCCTCATACCCTACTGTATTGCCGATCAGTTTTGCAAGATCAAGGATAGAGATCTCCTCGCCCGTACCAATATTCAAATGTTCCTCTCCGGAGTAATGTTCCATAGCATAAATACATGCATCGGCTAGGTCATCCACATAGATAAATTCACGCAGTGGTCTTCCCGTCCCCCAGACCTCAATCTGCTTTGTGCCGTTTTGTTTTGCCTCATGGTATTTCATAATCAGTGAGGGGATGACATGTGAATGAAGCGGATCAAAACAATCGCCTTCGCCATAGCAATTTGCAGGCATTACGGCAATAAAATTATCGTTATATTCACGCTTATAATATTCACACAAACGCAGGCATAAATTTTTTGCCATGGCGTAAGCCTCATTTGTTTTTTCAGGCGCACCACAAAGCAAGGCGGATTCATTTACCGGCATCTGTGCAAAATTCGGATAACAGCAGGCACTACTTAAGTATAGCAGCTTTTTAACCCCGTTATGATGTGCCGAGGTGATCACATTAAGGCCAATGTACGCGTTTTGTGTTGCAAACTCAACAGGATAGGCTGCATTTGCCCTTATTCCACCAACCTTTGCTGCGGCAAGCAAAACATACTCCGGGTTTTCAGACGCAAAAAATTCCTCCACATCCAACTGTCTTGTAAGATCCAATTCACTATGGGATTTGCAGATGATATTTGAATAACCTGCATTTTTCAATTGCCGGACGAATGCCGAACCCACCATTCCATTATGTCCGGCAACATAAATCTTTGCATTCTTTTCCATTAAATTCTACCCGTTACCCCTTCAATGTAGCATCAAAAATCTCAGTAAAATAATCAATCTCATTAGCAATAGTTTTGCTGTGATTTCCGATAAAAAAGCCATTGTCATGAATATCATCACTTGCTGCCAGTTCACCTGAAATACTGTAATCAAGATATTTTATAACGCTGTTTCGCGTAAAATTCCCTGCAACGATTGGACGGACTTCAATCCGCGCCCTAGCAAGCGCTTCCACGATCCTATCACGCCTGCCCTTTAACCTGCCCTCAAGGATAATCGCAAATCCAAACCAGGAACTTTCACCGATTTCCTTTTGAATTCGAACATCCTTAAACTGCCTTATTTTATCGCGGAAATATTCCGCGTTTCTTCTGCGCTGCTCAATTATTCCGTCCATCTTCTTCAACTGCTCCGATCCCACCGCGCCCTCGATTTCAAGCGGGCGCAGATTAAACCCAGGAACAATAAAATTATAGCTCTCGTAAAATTGGCTCCCGCTTTTTTTATAGAGCATACTATCCTTTGGCAGATTTCTTGTCCATCCATGTGCTCTTGAGCAAAGCATATAATGATACAATTCCTCATCGTTAGTAACAACCATGCCGCCTTCCATTGTACAAAGATGATGCGAATAAAAAGTTGAGAATGTCCCAACAAGACCAAGTGTCCCTGCCTTTTTCCCATGATATTTAGCACCCAGGGACTCACAGTTATCTTCCATAATAAGGATATTTTTTTTTGCACAAATCTCTTCGATCTTCTCAAATTCATTTGGATTTCCGAGAAGATTGACAAGACAAACCAATCTTGTTTCATTGGTAACTGCTGCTGCAAATTTCTCAACGTCCATATTTAGGGTATCCTTGTCAATGTCAACAAAACGCAGTTTAAAACCCATCTGATATAGCGGAAAATAAGTTGTGCTCCACGAAACTGCGGGGACAATAACCTCATCACCCCTGTTCAGCCTGCCTGAATAGACAAGGCCAGCCACCGCGAGCAGATTCGCTGCCGAACCAGAACTTACCATAAGTGCATATCTCACGCCAAATTTCTCTGCAAATTCCGCCTCATATCCCGCCACGCGTCTTCCCATCGAAAACATTTTTAAATCAAGTACCTCTTGGATTACGGCAAACTCGTTTTGATCCCATGTGTCATCACTTAATTGATATCTCATTTTGCTATCTCCCCCTATATTTTAATCCCTGTCTTCCTCGATCTGTACTTCTAACAGCACCACATCCTCCTCAGCCTGCAAACTGTGTGCCACTCCACGCCCAATTGTAAAAGTATCCCCTGCAAGTGCTTCATGCCTCCTCCCCCGAACCGAAATCACCGCCCTGCCGCTTAGCACCGTCCAAACCTCAAGATGGTGCTGATGCCTTGTTTCCTCAATCTTCCTGCCCGCTTGAACCAACTTTTTCTTTGTCACAGCACGATTTCCACCCCCATCTACCGATATGTTCAGCACCGTATACTCCCCCCATGAGCGCTCCTCAAACATCGGCCTTAAGTCACGGTCTTCCACATATTTTTTAATATACGAACTCTGTACCTTGTCCGCCACTAAAATACCGTCCGGGCTTGCTGCTACCACCATATCCTTTGCTCCCATCACGACAACAGGGATCTCCAGTTCATTTATCACATGCGTGTTGACGCAGTCACCCGATACTGCCACATCCCCAATCGGTTTCTCCTCCATAACCTCAGTCAAAGTATTCCATGTGCCAAGATCCTTCCATTCCCCATTGTAAGCGGCAACTGCCACGGAGCCAGCTTTTTCCACCACCGCATAATCAAAACTTGTCCTCTCCAGTTTCCCATACTGACGCTCCACATCCGCATAACACCCACATCCCAATATAGCTTGCACAATACCCATCAAGTATGAAAGCCGGAAGGCGAACACTCCGCAGTTCCAAAGTCCACCCTTGTCAATAAGTTCCTGCGCCATATAGATATCTGGTTTCTCCTTGAATTCCACCACTGGTAAAATCCTTTCTTTTCCTTCCCCATTATCCAAATCTCCGTGTGTTGTAATGCCTTGCCCCAAATTTCCACCTAACTTTGCCGGGATGATATACCCATACTTCTCGGATGGGTAAGTTGGCCTTACCCCCATCAGAACAATGTCCGCAACTCCATCTTGTACTGCTATATCCAGACATTTTAACATTTTAAAATATTCTTCCCCAACATATGGATCAACTGGTAGTACTACCATCGTTTCCTCCATCGGACAGTTTTTCTCAAAATATAAATATGCCGCTGACAGCACGATTGCTGGGAAGGTGTTCCTGCGTTCTGGTTCCACTACTACAGAAACCTTATTCCCTAATTGCCCCCGGATCGATTCCACCTGTGTGGCGCTTGTTGCGACCGTGATATCCGCATCCAGCCCCGCTTCCTTCATCTGGCGGTACACCCGTTGGAGCATGGATTCCGCTTCCCCTGCCCCGTTTTGCACCACCTTTAAAAACTGTTTTGACCGGATGTCATTTGAAAGCGGCCAGAGACGCTTCCCCGAACCACCGGACAATAAAACGATCTTCATTTCCCCTCCTCGCACCTTTCAACCCTTATCCTCGATTTCCATTCCCCAAACTGTACCTTACCATCAAAGGAACGAATTCTTCCACTGAAGTTCCTCTGTGCATTTCATCCATACTTCTCCCGTGACTCCATATCATGCCTTACCATCCGCCGAACCAATTCCTCAAATGAAGTTTTCCCCGGATCCCAACCAAGTTTCTCCTTTGCTTTTGTTGGATCTCCAAGCAGCGTCACCACATCCGTCGGACGGAAAAACTCTGGTGATACCTCAACCAGAATCCTGCCTGTTTCCTTGTCGGTTCCCTTTTCCTTTACACCGCTCCCGCTCCATTCCAATTCGATCCCCGCATAATGGAATGCCAAGGAAGCGAACTCCCGCACAGAATGCTGTTCTCCCGTAGCAATCACAAAATCCTCCGGTCTGTCGTGCTTTAACATCAGCCACATACATTCCACATAATCCTTCGCATACCCCCAGTCACGCAGGGCATCCAGATTACCAAGATAAAGCTTCTCCTGTCTTCCCGCAGCGATATCCGCCACAGCAAGCGTAATCTTCCTTGTAACAAAAGTTTCACCTCTGCGCTCAGATTCATGATTGAACAAGATCCCATTGACCGCAAACATCCCATAAGCTTCCCGGTAGTTTTTTACAATCCAATAAGCATACTGTTTTGCCGCTGCGTAAGGGGAATATGGATAAAATGGTGTTGTTTCCCTCTGGGGAATTTCCTGCACCTTTCCGAATAATTCCGAGGTTGATGCCTGATAAAACCGGCAAGTTTTTGTAAGACCTGCCATCCGGATTGCCTCAAGCATACGGAGTGTTCCGACTGCATCTGCATCCGCTGTGTATTCCGGTACTTCAAAAGAAACCTGGACATGGCTCTGTGCGGCAAGGTTATAGACCTCGTCTGGTTTAACCTCCGCCACGATCCTGACTAAGCTGATAGCATCTGTCATATCACCATAATGAAGGTAGAAATGTGGGTTCCCCTTTAAATGTTCGATTCGCGCATGTTTATCAACAGAAGAACGTCTGATTATTCCGTGAACCTCATAGTTTTTTTCCAATAAAAAATCGGACAGGAATGAACCATCCTGCCCGGTGATACCCGTGATCAATGCTGTTTTCATAATTTTCCCCTTTTCCTGACCATCATTTAAGGTTAAGACCATGATCTATAACCACCACTTCCCTGTACTCAAAGCCATTTGCTACTTTTATATACCGCGCCGCACAACTGACATTTGATAATCCCGCAATCAATGAATCGCATGCTGACAATGTGTATACATCACGCAAAACTTCCAAACCTAATAAATAATGATAGTTTTCCTGGCTACTTTCAGAATACTGCACACCAATATTTCCATCCGAACGTTGAACATCCTGATAAAAAGAAATCTTATCTCCAAATTCCTTTTTTAAAAGTGAAATTGCTTCCAAACTATCTGTTGCCAAAAAAATCTGCTCATATTCATATTTCTCTATCATTTTCTTTATAGGTTCTAAAAAATCACCCGGGACAACATGCAC
>CAMWUU010000086.1 GCA_947177515.1 uncultured Lachnospiraceae bacterium | reverse complement strand
CTGGGCTCTCACAAAACCTGGTCTGCCAAAAACCCTTTCACCCCCACCACTTCTTTTTGGGGTTGTTTCGGAGTACGGGAACTTAGTTGGACTTAATGGATATCGAACTTTGGTGGAACATCAATTTCATCCGGGACATATTTTCCGTTCTTTTTTCTTTGTCTGACACATTCCGTTAGCAGATATTCAATCTGTCCATTCACCGATCGGAAATCGTCCTCTGCCCAGGCAGCGATGGCATCGTACAATTTTGGTGAAAGGCGCAGGGGTACCTGCTTTTTATTTTCTGCCATCAGTATAGGCTGCCAGAATTCACAATCGGCTGTGCATCGCGGTTCCCGCAGAGAACCACCAGCAGATTGGAAACCATCGCCGCCTTTCTTTCCTCGTCAAGCTTAACCACATCCTTTTCATTCAGGCGGTCAAGCGCCATCTCCACCATGCCAACTGCCCCGTCCACAATCATCTTGCGCGCGTCGACAATGGCGGAAGCTTGCTGGCGTTGCAGCATGACTGCCGCGATTTCCGGGGCGTAAGCCAGATAAGTAATCCGTGCCTCCATAATCTCGATTCCTGCTTCTTCCACGCGCTTTTGTATCTCGTCGCGGATTTTTGCGGCAACCACTTCACTTGAACCGCGCAGGCTCCCATCATCCGCCAGCCCGTCGCCGGTGGTGTCCACGTTCGGGGCGACATCATATGGGTAGGTGCGGACAACATTGCGCAGTGCGCTGTCACACTGTAGGGAGAGGAATTCTTTGTAATTGTCCACATGAAAGACCGCCCTGGCTGTATCGACAATCCTCCAGGTTACAGCGATGCCGATTTCGATGGGGTTGCCAAGACAGTCGTTAATTTTCTGGCGGCTGTTGTTTAGGGTCATGATTTTTAAGGAGAGCCGGTCGGGATGGGCATTGATATTGGCGGAGATGGCGGAGAGCAGCCGGCTGGCGGAATCATTGACATCGCCGCTTTGGTTGAGCTTTGTTTTGTAGGCTGGGTTGATGCCGGAGCAGAACGGATTTACCCAGTAGTAGCCGCTCTCTTTAATGGTTCCAATATATTTTCCAAACAGGGTAAGGACGATCGCTTCCTGCGGTTTTAAAATTTTAAGGCCGCAAAAAAGGATCCAGGCCAGCGAAAAAACAATAAATCCAAAGACAAGCAGCGTCAGGTTCCACCAGGTTTTTGCCTGCGCTATGCTAATACCTGAAAATACGATTAAGGCAATGTCCGCAACGTAGATCAACAGGGTTAGCAGGAGCATACGAAGACCATGTTTTTTGTAATTTAAAATTTTCTCTGTCATAAAACCCTTCCTTTCTGCCGTGTGAAACGGCAATGTCCGCTAGGCTTATGTAGTAAGTAATAGCATTTCCCGGGCGGATATTTTATTTTGATATCAAAATCATATCATATCGATTGAAAATATGCAAGAGTTTTTTTATTCTTCTGAAATTGTACAGGAAGGGGGGTTGTTTCCACTTTTACAGTTTACAGTCCGTCTGACTTTTTGGATATGTTGGATAAATTTGGGAAACTTATTGACAAACGAGAACCAAACTAGACGGGTAACTGAGGCGGGCTGTTACCATCGCTTTAGGTGGCAGGATGTCACTGTCCTTAAGAAATAAGGAGATAGGTAATTGCGGGACAATCTTTGGATATGGGAAGAAAACAGATGAATAACCGGGGATGAAAAAGAAGGGGAGTGCTGTTTGCTTCCCCTTCTAACTAGTAACTTAGTATGCAATGACCTCATACCCGCTCTCTGTCACCAGCACCTGTATTTCCCATTGTGCGGAGGGTTTTCCGTCCGCGGTGCGCACCGTCCAGCCATCTTTTTTGTCGGTGCGGATATGGTATGTCCCCATATTAATCATTGGCTCAATAGTAAACATCAGACCTGGTGCCATTACCATCCCAGTACCGCGCCTGGCAACAAAACTGACCCATGGTTCTTCGTGAAATTCAATCCCGACCCCATGTCCCCCAATCTCACGCACCACGGAGTACCCGTTCTGTTTTGCAAAATCATGGATGGCCTGTCCTACATCGCCTAGCAGTCCCCAGGGTTTTACCTGGGAAAGACCAATCTGAAGACTCTGTTCTGTAACATTGACCAGCCTCTTTTTTTCTTTGGACACTTCCCCGATACAAAACATCCGGGAGGAATCGGAATAATATCCGTTTAATATTGTGGAGCAGTCCACATTGACAATATCACCGTCCTTTAATATAATATCCGGGGATGGGATGCCATGGCAAACTACCTCATTGATGGAGGTGCAGACACTTTTCGGATAGCCCTCAAAGTTCAGCGTGGCAGGGATGGCATGGTATTTTGTGGTCTGTTCGTAGACCCAGCGGTCAATTTCTTCCGTGGTAACCCCTGCGCCGATATGTTCTGCAACATAGTTGAGTACGGCGATATTGATTTTTGCACTTTCCCTGATTGCTTCCACCTGCTTTGGTGTTTTGATCAGTTTGTGGGAAGGTACGATGGCTCCCGACCTTCGCATAATATTGCGTTTATGATCAAATGCTTCGTGACAGTTTTTGTACTTGATCCCGCTGCCACACCAGCAGGCATCATTTCGTCCTATTTTATGCATATTTAGCCTCCTTCAGTAATCCCGGTAAAAATCCGTATTTACTATAGCACTTTTTAAAGGGGAAGACAAGAAGAAATTGTAGAAGAAAATGAGAATATAATAGAACAGTCGGAGGGCAGCAAGATACTTGCTTTCTTATACCAACAAAAGGCTTGGGGCGGCGTTTTATCAGAAATAAAACACCGCCCCGGCGGTATTGATTTCAATCTATTCGGCAATCTTGCAGAACTCGTCCGTGAATTTGAAATCAAGCGCAGATGAAAAGTCGAAGACCGGATGCAGGAGCACCGGAAACACATTAACGCAGTAAAGCCATACTTCCAGTTAATTTATTAATTTTCTTCTTTGCCCCGCAAATTGCAATTCCAAAATAATTCAAGTCAATTTCTGATATTTTTTTCATCTTTTCTATAAATTCATTATAAGTTTTGCAGCCCTGTGCCAAATCCGAAAAATCCGGCTTATACAATTTTTCACGGATAGTTTTTATTATATCTACATTGCCTCTTAAAATGGGAACAGGAAATTCAATAATACCCAAATGCTTGTTTCCGCTTCTGTCGTATACATCAGCACCAACAACTTTTGGCATTTTCTTTCCCAAAGTGATACCCATGATAGCTGCCGTATTTGCTATAATTCCCAGCGGCAGATTTTCGTCAATTACCATAACGCATTTCTCATTTTGTAGATCCATTTTTTAGTCCTCCTTTTGATAACAGCGGTAAAGACACGCTTTATGAAATCCTGATTCTCTGTAAGGGACTAATAGCTTTTCATTCTCTGGAATGTTTACCAATATTTTTGAAATGTGGTTTCCAAATGCAAAATGAATAATATCATCTACGTCCACACCATAAGGCAATTTTCCTTTAGGCAGATACAAGAGTTCCTGCCGTTTTATCCCTACTATCGAACCATTAACTGTAACAATCTTTTCTATTATGTTTTCCCCGGTTTCTTCTCTCAAAATAGCCTTTGGAGTTTTAGTTTCCTTGTTTCGATTATGACCGGGCAGCAAAGTGCTTTCATTGATACACCGTTCCCAAACTATAAAACTTTGTAGTTATTTTATTGCCTCCTTCCCAGCTATCCACACAAAAAAGCCGCCCGTTTTTTCTTTCCGGACGGCTTTTTTGCGTAATGTGATAGCCAAAATAAAATTTTTTCGTGGTTTTAGGCTACGAAAAGCCTTGATTTTACAGTGTTCCTAATAACAGCCATTTATAAGGTTATTACAAAACAAATTTTACCAAAATCATTGCAATACCTAGTACGGTCAGCACAATGCCTGTTACGCGGTTCTGCTTTTTTGGTGTGGCGTTATTGGCAAAAACCGCGGAGCCGCGCGCACCGATTAAGGTTGCTAAGACACAGACGGTAAGTGCCACAAAATCCGGCTTTCCGCCAATGGCAAAATGTGAGAGCGCCCCGGTAAGCGCTGTAAATGTCATAATAAAGACACTTGTGCCAACTGCCATTTTCAGTTCGTAGTCTAGTACGCCAGTTAGGACAAAGAGGAGCATCATACCACCGCCTGCCCCGATAAATCCGCAGATAAAGCCGATCAGTACACCGCAGAGGAGGGATTCGATGATTTTGCGCCGCTTTGTTTTATCCGCCTGTGCCTGCCCGGTCTGCAACACTGGTTTTACAATAAAGCGGATGCCAAGCAAGGTCGTCATAAATACGGAAAAACCGCCCATGGTGCTGTTTGGAACAAGTGATGCGATGCGGCTTCCAACTAGGGTAAAAACAAGTACGCTAAGAAGCATGACAAGCCCATTTTTGATATCGAGATGCTTGTTCCTGCCATAGGTATAAGCGCTTATCCCGGAGGCAAGCACATCCGAGGCAAGCGCAATGCCGACCGCCTCGTAGGCATCAAAGCCAAGGAATGTAATTAGCATTGGCGAAATTACGGCAGCAGCGGACAGACCGGCCAGCCCTGTGCCGATTCCTGCCCCAAGCCCGCTGATAATGTAGACAATTATTTTTGCAAGCATTAAACTTCCCCTTTTCATCGTTATTTGGAAAAATATTGTGGGATACAGTATAGCACAGTGCCAAACCGGATAAAAGAAAAAAAGCATTAAAAAACAGGAAAAAAAGAGAACGCCATCCAGTTGCTGGAGGGCGTTCCCCAAAAAAGAGGAGACACAAACAATCTCTGCGTTTTAAGCAGATGGAAAAAAGCGCTTTTACTACCTGGCAGTTCCTTCCAATCCAATTGGAATCATCCGGTTTATGGTTCTAGGATAATACAGGGGGGAAAGGAATGCAATGAAGTTTCCTGTGATTCCAATGATATATCCTACTACCCAGACGGGGACTGTTGCCTAAGATCTATTCCATATATGCTTTATGATATACTTTTTTTCCTTTGCGCAGACGGATCCCCTTTATTAACTGTTCTGCCGTAAATTTTACATCAATGGATGCAACCTTCTCCTCATCTGCAAATACGCCGCCCTGGCTGATTAAGCGTCTTGCCTCGCTGCGGCTTGCGGCAAGGTGGCAGGCATCCATAAGTTCTAGGATACTGATGGCACCGTCCGTAAGCTGTTCTTTGGCAATCTTTGTGGCCGGCATATTGGAATCGTCGCCGCCGCCTGCAAAGAGTGCGTGGGAAGCTTCCCTGGCCTTTGCGGCTTCCTCTTCCCCATGCACAAGTTTGGTCAGTTCAAACGCTAGGATTTCTTTCGCTTCATTGAGTTTGCTGCCCTCCCAGGTATCCATTGCGTCAATTTCTTCAAGCGGCAGGAAGGTAAGCATACGGATGCATTTAAGTACGTCGGCATCGGAAACATTCCGCCAGTACTGGAAGAACTCAAATGGGCTAGTTTTCTGTGGGTCAAGCCATACCGCACCCTTTGCGGTTTTACCCATCTTTTTGCCCTCGGAGTTCATTAACAGGGTAATGGTCATCGCATAGGCATCCTTGCCGAGTTTACGGCGGATTAGTTCCGTGCCGCCAAGCATGTTCGACCATTGATCATCGCCACCGAACTGCATGTTGCAGCCATAGTGCTGAAAAAGATGATAAAAGTCGTAGGACTGCATAATCATATAGTTGAATTCCAGGAAGGAAAGCCCTTTCTCCATGCGCTGTTTGTAGCACTCAGCGCGCAGCATGTTGTTGACAGAAAAACATGCGCCGACTTCACGCAGAAGGTCAATATAATTCAGCTTTAGCAGCCAGTCAGCATTGTTTACCATAATCGCTTTGTCTTCGCCAAATTCGATAAAACGCTCCATCTGCTTTTTGAAGCAGTCGCAGTTGTGCTGTATCGTTTCCGGTGTCATCATGGAACGCATGTCGGATCGTCCGGATGGGTCGCCGATATAACCGGTGCCGCCGCCGATTAACACGACCGGTTTATTGCCTGCCATCTGCAGGCGCTTCATCAGGCACAGTGCCATGAAATGGCCGACATGCAGGGAGTCCGCTGTCGGGTCAAAACCAATATAAAAGGTTGCCTTGCCATTGTTGATCAGTTCCTTGATTTCGTCTTCGTCCGTTACCTGCGCGATCAGGCCACGGGCGACAAGCTCCTTATAAATTGTCATAATCTGCCTCCGCATCGGGGGAGTCTGATAAAAACTGCCCCTGTTTCTAATATTTGGAAAATCTATCTAATCAGGATAATCCCCTACCATTTTAACAGCCGGCGGGAAGATTGCAAGCTTTTTTTTGCTGCCCTTATTTATTAGAAGAATAAAGGTTATAAAATCTGTGGCGTGTTTGACGGCTTTGGGGAGGGTTCTGTCAATAATATCCCAAGGTATAAAAGCAGGTCTTCCCGGTTATTTTTTTCCGGATATTCAATCACATAATCAAGAAGTTCGTTTAAACGCTGTCCAACCTGCGGACCTGGTTTTATACCGGCGCAAATTAAGTCAGAACCGTTTACAGCAAGCTCCTTTAAAGAGATACACTGCCCTTTTGCGCGGATTTTGTCCGCAATCTGGCGTGCCTGCCAAAGCTGGTTTAGCTTTTCCGGTAACAGGGCGGGATTCTGTGCATTGAGATCCGCCTCCTGAAGCAGGGTTAAAAGGTCGAAATACGTTGTGCCAACCCGGCTTAAAGCGCGGCGCACGGTGCGTTCCTTTACTTTTTTGCCGGACTCACCATAGCGCATATCGTGCATTTTGACCAGGTGGGAAACCACATGGATGGTTTCGTTGTCAAATTTTAGGCGGCGCAGGATTTGTTCGGCAAGAACGGCACCGTCCCAGTCATGCCCGATAAAATGTGCAATGCCGTCAGGATCAATGGTTTTATCCAGTGGTTTTGCGCAGTCGTGCAGAAGGAGTGCATAGCGCAGGATGGTGTGTTCCTTTGGGGAAAGGGAGGAAAGTATAAAAAGATTGCGCGCCTGTTGTGGGATATCATCTCCTTGTGGTTTCTTATCCGCCCACGCCATAGTACCCGCCTTTGTCGTAAGCCCGGCAAGGTAGGAGAGCGCATGGATGGTGTGCATTCCAACATTATAGATATGGTGCGGGTTTTCCTGGGCAGTTGCAAGCATCCGGTCAAATTCGGGTAGAAACACGGCGGTCAGCCCGGTTTCCTGTGCAGTAAGCAGCCGTTCCGGATGGTCAGAAAGAAGGAGTTTGGTCAGTTCCACGCGGATGCGCTCTGCGCTGATACGGGAAAGTTCCCCAGCATGGGAAGCAATTGCCAAAAGGGTCTGTGGTTCAATTTGGAAATCCAGTTGTGCACAAAAACGAACCGCGCGCATAATGCGCAGTGCATCCTCTTTAAAGCGGGAATCCGGGTTACCCACACAACGGACAATACGGTTTTCTATGTCTTTTATCCCGCCAAACAAGTCAATGATGCCCGCCTCATCATTATAGGCCATCGCATTAATTGTAAAGTCGCGCCGGCTTAGGTCGAGGGAGAGTTGTGAGGTAAATTCTACCTGTTTTGGGTGGCGCGCGTCTTCGTACTCGCCGTCAATGCGGTAGGTGGTTACCTCGAATCCCTTGTGGTCAATCAGGACGGTCACTGTCCCATGTGCGATGCCGGTGTCAACCGTGTGGCCAAAGAGGGACTTGACTTCTAGCGGTCTAGCGGAGGTGGTGATATCCCAGTCCCCGGGTGTGCGCCCAAGCAGGCGGTCCCGCACACAGCCGCCGACCGCATAGGCTTCGTGGCCGGCGGATTGCAGGCGGTGGATAATGGTGTTTACTTGATCCGGCAATATTATTTTTTCCATATGCGGCCTCCGGTTAAAAATCTTTATGTTCCTATTGTAACATAAAAGTTTTCCCATTGAAATCCTTTTTTATAAAAATCCCTTCATACCCTTCCCGCATCCCGCATAGAATGAAAGGAACCCTGTGAAACCAAAGTGTGCTGCCGGGGCGGAATCATTTGTATTCGGAAAGGATGGAGGGATAAAGTGGAAGACAGGTTAGGCGAGATGATCAGCCAATATGATATCAAAGTCTGTCGTTCCTATCGTGCCAGGGGCGGGATGATATTGGAAACGAACCGGGGGCTTAAGTTTTTTGGTCCCTGCCCGGCAAGCGAGAGGAGATTGGAGTTTGAGGATGCGCTAAAGGTGCAGATGGGGGAGCACGGGTATCCTGATACCGATAATTTTGTGCGTAACTGCGAGCATAAACTCTCAAGCAGCAATAGTGCTGGGGAGCGTTATGCCATGCGCGATTACTACGCGCTCGAGGAATGTTCCCTGCGCCAGGAGGCCAGCATTATGGCTGCGGCAAAAAATCTGGCGCTTTTGCATCTTGCAATGTCAGGGATTCGGACGGCGGAGCGGGAAAATTATTTGTCTGAGGATATGACAAAGATCTTCGAGAAGCGCAACCGGGAATTAAAGCATGTGAAAAGCTTTTTGACAAAGCGCAAAAATAAATCGCCCTTTGAGGTCAGGTACCTAAACTGCTGTATGGGGTTTTACGAGGAGGCAGTAAATGCAGCGAAGGAATTGGAGGAACTTGACTGGCGGGCGCTTTTTGAGGAGAATGTGCTGCGCGGGAACGTGCTGCATGGAAATTATACTTACCATAATATCCTGATGGGGGCGCAGCCGCGCCAGACAGCGAAAGGCACACCTGCCGCTGTAAAGATTGCAACGGTGAATTTTGACAAAGCTGTTTTTGGTATACAGGTCTGTGACCTTTACCAGTACATGCGCAAGGTTATGGAGAAAAACAACTGGCAGTACGCACTGGGGGAACGGATTTTGGAGGCTTATGAACAGGTGCGCGCGCTTTCTTTGCGTGAGAAAAAGCTCCTTGCCATACTGCTTGCTTACCCGGAAAAATTCTGGAAGATTACGAACTATTATTACAATTCCAGAAAGTCCCTAATACCGCAGAAAAACGTGGAGAAGCTTACAATGCTGTTAGATCAGCAGGAACCAAAAAAAGAGTTTTTGCAGAAGCTTTGTCATTTTTGAATTTTTATGTTACAATAAGGAGGAAGTCATTAAGAAATGGGGGAGAAACGATAAGATGGACGCAGGAAACAGGAAACTGAATCGGTCGCATGCGGGCGGACCGTCGAAAGGGGCGGTTCTGTTTGTCATGCTTTTGGCAGCGGTCATGATATTGGCGATCGCTGCTTTTCGTGTTGCCGCTGATAGTGGTAAACCACAATCTTCCTACGGGAAGGTAACACCGGCACCTACGCCTTCTTACGGCGCAGTCAGCCGGGAAGGGGAGAGGATAACGGCGATTTTAGAACGGGTGGATGCAGAAACGAAGACCATCCAGATATACAGCGTGGATGAGAAGGAGGTTTTGTGGCTGACTTACACGAGCGCGACCAATATTGTGGACAAATATGGAAAAGCGATTGTGGCAGGACAGCTCTCACCGGGGGACATCCTTACGGTGGAATATGAGCGGGAGGGCAACAGTGCGCGTTTTGTCGCCATATCTGAGGAAATATGGGAACATCCCTATCAGACGGGACTTACAGTGAGTGACGAGAGGGAGATGGTCACGGTTGGAGAGAGAAATTTTATGTATTCGGATGCACTGCATGTCTATAATGGAACTAATGAGGAGGAGCTTTCCTATATTCTTGGACAGGACAGTGTAACACTCCGTGGGATTGGCAGTGAAGTATATGTGATTATAGTGGAGCGCGGACATGGTTACCTGTCGTTAAAGGAAGGACAGGATTATGTTGGGGGCAGCATCCTGGTCAATAACCAGTATGTTACTCAGATTACAAAAGACATGCTGCTGACCTTAAAAGAGGGAAAATGTGAGGTGACAGTTGAAAATGACGGCCTGAAGGCGACACTTGAAACTACGATTATGCGGGATCAGACGACAGTGCTTGACCTGACGGAATATGTCCGTGTTCCTGACCCGGTTGGACAGGTTACATTTAGGATACAGCCAGCAGGTGCGCTGCTGTTTATCAATGACCAGAACACATACTATGGCGAACCAGTCGAGCTAGACTACGGGGTTTACAGTATCCGCGTAGAATCCGGCGGTTATGTTTCGTACAGTGGCACCCTGCGCGTGGACAGCGCCGCGCCGGAGTTTGCGGTTTCCCTGCCCGAAGCGCCAGTGGAGGATACGGGACTTTCGGACGGTTCTGGCGGCAGTTCCATGGACGGTTCTGGAACGGGGGCTGATAGCAATAATCCATCCGGATCGGGTTCTTCCTTGATAGGGGGGGATTCCCCGGATAACAGCTCGGAAGGTACGGGGAACGCGGACGGTTCCTATCGGACGGACGACGAACATTATATTATTATTTATTCGGATGACGAGGTGGAGGTTTACCTCGATGGCGATTATATGGGTGTGACGGAGGAAGGAAAGGCGGAATTTGAAAAATTTATCGGCACATTTGAGCTTGAGCTGGTGCGCGGGGAGGAAACAAAATCCTATGTTATCCAGGTGGATGACGATGGGGAGGATTTTATATTCCGGCGGTATTTTGAGGATTAGACAGCAAGGAGGCTAATATGGGATATCGTTATCTGCTTTTTGATTTGGACGGGACATTAACTGACCCGAAGGAGGGAATTACAAAATCCTTCCAATATGCGCTTGAAAGTTTTGGCATCCACGAGCCGGATACGGACAAACTGACCTGGATCATCGGACCGCCGTTAATGGAGAGCCTGATTAAGGGCTATGGGTTTACCGAGGAGCAGGCAAAACTTGGAACGGAAAAATACCGGGAACGTTTTCATCCGATAGGCTGGGCAGAAAATAAGGTGTATCATGGGAT
>CAMWUU010000085.1 GCA_947177515.1 uncultured Lachnospiraceae bacterium | reverse complement strand
GGCATGGGTTACTGTGGCGCAAAGGATATCGAAACCTTAAAAGAAACTGGAAGGTTTGTAAAGATTACATCTGCGGCGCTGCGTGAAAGTCATCCGCATGATATCCATATTACAAAGGAAGCGCCGAATTACAGCGTGGAGGATAACTAGGACATAGAAGGCCCCGGTTCCTTATTATGAAAGGGGCCGGGGTTTTACTAGGTGCGTTAGTAAGCGCAGGGATGTATTGGATAGGATGTTTGGTCTTTAAAGGCTGTGCAGATTGCAGATTGGAGATGGAGAAGGCAGTTATGGCGAAGGTATTGTCAAAGGAAGAATGGAAGAAAAGAAAAAAACTTTATGCATATTTAAAACTTGTGGCAGCAGCCATGCTGGCACTCCTGATCGTGCTTATCCTGCTGATCGGCCTGATCAAGGTTGTAAGGAACCTGTTCTCAAAAGGGGATTTAACATCTTCAGCATCGCCTACCATGAAGCAGGAACTTGATATTACAGAGCTTTTCCTGACCCCGAACGGGTACACAAGGCCGCAAAATACTTTAAAGGAAGTTAAGGGGATCGTGATCCACTATGTTGCCAAGTCAGGCAGCAGCGCAGTGGAAAACAGGAATTACTATGAGGGCTTAAAAAGCAACAGCACTTCCAAGACAGCGGAAAGTTGTCATTTTATTATAGACCTGGATGGTGGGATTGTGCAGTGCATCCCGCTTAATGAAGTTGCCTGTGCATCCGGCACGCGCAACGAGGATACCATTGCGATTACTTTTTGTCATCCACAGATTGACGGGGAGCCTACGGCACAGACTTATGAGAGCCTTTTAAAACTGACCACCTATCTTTGTGCGGAGTATGGTCTGACAAAGGATGCCGTGATACGTCATTCCGATTTAGGTGACCAGTCCTGTCCGAAATACTTTGCGGAACAGGAAGGCAAGTGGGCAGCATTCTTGGCAGAACTTGATACGGCGCTGGGGAAGGTGGCAAAGGAAAAGAAGTAACAGACAGCCGGATTTTTGGAGGATTATATCAGGATATGGAATACAAATTTTATGGGTGGGAACATGCGGATGCACCAGCAGTTACAGATGAATATGGAACAATTAAAACGCCTCTTCATCTGTACGACGCGCTGTCCGATCTCTGGTGTGAATATACCTGTGCACCCAGGATGAGAAAGAATTGGAGCAGGCAGGTGCGGACATTGGGGCAATGTTCCATTACCGCCTTCCTGGCGCAGGATATTTTTGGTGGCAGGGTTTATGGGATCCCTCGGGAAGGCGGGAATTATCACTGTTATAATGTGGTTGGCGACTGTGTGTTTGACTTAACCAGCGAGCAATTCGGGAACGAAGTGCTATGCTATGAAAATAATCCGGAACAGTTCAGGGAGGTTCATTTCGCGAAGGAGGAAAAGCGCCAGCGCTACGAATACCTTAAGAATGAACTGAAAAAACGTTTTTCTGCTTAACACCACTTCTATCGGGTCGAAACAAATAACTGCGCAGACGGGAAAGAGCTGCCGCTGCCAATAGCAGGAACAGTATAATTCCAATTCCGCAGCACAAGAAATACCGCTCCGGCAGAATCGTGATCACCGGGTCGGTGGCCGCGTCAAAAATCCAGTTATTGTTATCAAAAAGTATATGGTGCATCCCATAAAATACCTTATGGAAGTTGGTAAGGAAAAGGAGCAGGCAGACAAAAGGGACGAGGATGCAAAGCCATGCAGTAAAACGGAGGGCGCGGGAAAATTCTGCCGGAAGAGTTCTGCTCAAATTATTTTGTTCGCCCTGTCCGCTTGTCTGGTGTGTCTGTAAGGCTTTATGCCCTAGGATGAACAAACCTGTTATTTTGTGGTTCCACCATGTTTTTATGGCAAGAAGGAACCCGCCGGCCAGACAGCAAAGAGGAACGGCAAGGGATAAACAGGAGAATAATGTTTTTGTTTCGGCAAAATGTGACAGCGCGGAACTTGAAGAGGGAAAATCAGGAAAGGAAAGTACACCCCTATAAAACGGGGAGCAGTACTCAATCAGATGGTCGTAGTTCCTTAAAACCACTTCTTTTGCCAGGCCGCTTTCGGATATAATCTGAAGCGGTTCCGCAAGCAGATGGTAAAAGCCCCGGCAGTGGATTACCAAAGTGGTGCCAAGGCAAAGCAGGGCAATAAAAAATAAAAAACTGGAAATAATTGTAAGAATCAATGGAAAACCCCTCCCGTGCATTTTTCAACAGTTTGCACAGGAAGGGGTTTTTTTATGCCCGGATATCAAAAGAATACCGCTTCATGGATGTGCCGCCCGTTTCCGGTGAGAGCATATCGCGCACAGGATCGGCAGCGCGGTCGCGTTTCTCAACCCGTGCATCTAATGTATAGCCTTTGTTTTTGAGCATGGCGGCAAAATCGGGAATATTATCCGTGGTAAGGGAAGCACTGATGGCATCCGGTAGGTAAAACCTTGCTGTAACTAACGTTTCAGCAAGCGAGAGATGGATATCCATGGGTCCTATATGTTTCATGTCAAGGTGCAGGAGCACACTTGGGGTGCTGTTTGCTTTTGCAGTGGTTCGTCGGTTTGTATACACATAGAGTTCGGCATGTGTGTTTTTCCCAGAAAGCTTGATTGGAAGCTGCACATAGGGAAAGAGCTGGTTTAACGCCTTCATAAAATCAATATTTTCGCGTATGCCTGCGGCAGTATCCTGAAAAGCAGGTGCATCCACACTGCGGGATGGCAGCTTTTCAATAAAAGAAAGATCCCTATCCAGGCGCTGATAAAAATCAGCCACACCATCTTTTTTTAACAGGGTTTCCGGTCTTAACGAAAAACGATCTTTTAGCATCTGCTTTAATATTTCCTGGTAGGATTCGGAAGCTAAGTAGGAGGAAGCACCAGAATCCTCATCCCCATCCTCCGCCTCAAGCAGCAGGGAAAGCAGTTTTTCAACCGTGATTTCCCCATCTTCCAGCTCCTCCCTCGCACTTGCCGACAATTTGTCCTTTAACAGGTTGGAAAGTTCTAGACGCTTTGCCCTTGGCAGGATGGCACCAAGTTCAGAACGGTTTAAGCAGAGGGTGGAAAACTGGTTCAGCAATGTAAAGATTTCTGCGGTCTGTAAAGAGGGAGGAAGGAGTGCCGCCGCTTCCGGCAATATAACGGAAAGAGGTGTGGATTCCGGGGGAGAACTTGCTGCCCTTGCCGCATTGTTTCCGCCGAACAGGTTCCCGGCACTCTGCAAAAGGGAGCGGAAAAGGGAGGCAATACCATTCTGTCCGGGTTCCGGTGGTACGGCGGTATTTTCAGCCATATTCTGTGCCGTATTATCCGGGGAAAGAGTGGCATCCGGTGCATCGGTCGAGGAGATAGGAACTTCTCCCGCGGTATTTGCAGCAATTTCATCCAGATTTCCCATTCCCACAGGATATTCCCCTGATCCGTCCTGACCGGGAAGGGGATTGCTGCCCTGTAAGAGGTTATCTGCCAGGGAAAGAAGCTGCTGTACCACTTCCCTAAGCGTTGCAGATCCGTTTGCGACTGCCGCGCATATCTCGCGGGGTAGACCCGCCTGTTCTAGGGTATCGGCAAGTGTGAGCGCTTCCTCCTGGGTAAGAAGCGTCAGGGAAGAGAGCGGCAGATCAGCAGCGGGAAGATTTGGGAGGGAAGCAGGATCCTTTGGCAGGATATCCTTTAACCCCAAAAGTGCGGATAAGGAAGAAAGCCCGGAAGGAAGGTTCGGCGTGCTGTTTGCAGTATCCCCGCCCGGGATGCCATCGCTATCAAACAACATATGGAGCAGTTCACTATTTAGAATTTCTGCCTCCGCTGTATTCCCAGCCTCTATCAGTGCAAAGAGCGTGTCCGTAAATTCACCTACGGTCCGCTCGGCAAGCTGCATAATACGATGTTCGTAGTTCAGGTATGAATCGAGCGCTCGGGCGTTGACCTCATTCATAGGCAAACCCTGTTTGTGCAGGATGGCAAGCGTATGGAAGGAAACGCCGCGCAGATTCGCGGATTGGCGTAGCATAAGCTGGATGGTATTCTTATCGACAGAAAGCCCTTCGTCAAGAAGGGCGCGGACCATCGAAACATTGCGCTCCGAGCGCGGTAAACCTGCCGCATCAAGTGCTTTGTCGATTGTAAGCTCAGTCGAAGCAGCGCGCGGGTCGGTCACAAGCTTTAAAGAAACCAGGGAGCCGTTTGCCTGTGTTACACGGAATGTAGCCTGCTCCCCAATCGCAAGCTGTACCGCATCGTCGATATTGCCAGTCAGGACATGGCTGTCTGGAAGCTGAATTTTAATTTCATGCCCGCGCAGATCGATCACTTCCCCGCGGACAAACTGTCCCCGCGAAAAATTGACACCCTGCGCGCGCCCCTGAACCTGTGTTGCGGCAGATGATGTATTCCCGCTGTTGGAAACGGCTTTTCCTGTTCTTGAGAAACGTCCGGAAAGCGGCGTGTTAGTTGAGTTGGTAATTCGTTGATCGTAACCGGGCATAGGAGGATCCTTTCTGTGGTAAATAATTAATAAAGTATATAGTTATTTATCGGAAGATTGGGCGAAAAATATAAGGGATGGGGGGAATGTATGGAAAAAACTTTTGGGATGGGAGAAGTGTTGCAGATGCGCTTGACCAGGCTTATATGGATGTTTCTTCTGTTATCATTTATTACAATGAAGCCTGCCCTGCATGTGCAATACGTTTAGCTTACTTCAGTGCAATCGATGATTACCGGATTATCAGGAAGCTTCCAACAGGTATCTAATATGCGGATATTGTTTTCTTACCTTTACCATCGAGGAATAAGACAGCGGACGCTGCAAAGGGGCAGATTAAAGATAATAAATATCCAGAGGTCTTGAACGGTTTTTGGGAGGAGATTTTATTGGATGGAATCAATTACGATAAGGATAGTAAAAAGCATATCTGCAAGATGGAGAAGGGATTAATTTTGTAGTACGGAAAGAAAAGTGCAACTGGTATCGAGTTTTCGGCATTTGGTATCAAGGTGAGAATGCGAATGGAAAAGTCCTTGAAAATCCAGTATTTAAACCATTTTGCATTGATTGTGAGAAAATGTAAAAAGTAGTATAAAGTGTCATATTTTGATGTAGTTTGATGTAAAAATGGGACAGTAAATGAGCCGGAAATTTGACATGAAATTCGTGAGCAAATCAGTGCAGGGAAAAGAACAGCAGCATTGTTTAATGAATGTGCAGAGGGCTAAAAGGTATTTTGCCGAGAGTATGGCACAGTTATTACAATTTAAAAAGTTCAAGGTGAAGGGAAGCGTTTCCGTTAAAAGAGATGCTTCCCTTTTGTGCGGAAAGGAGATTTTAATGCTGAAGAAGCCAATGACAACAGAAGAGTATTTTCACAAGGTATGCGGTATCTTGAAGGAAAAAGGTATGTTGCCGGATATTCTGGATTACGGATTGGCAACACATGATCCTATTCCAATGAAAACTTACGCCTTTAGTATAAGGAATAACGTTGACTATGGAAGTAGCGAGGGTATATATCTAGCTCTTTGGATTGAGTATTATGAAAACCAAGAAAAACGCATGAATGATATCGGTACATTTAAAACACTGGCTCAAAGCAATGAGGCTATGCACATCATAGCTAAGCTATTAGCAGATTTCATAATCGAGGGATGCGCCTATGTCAACGCCAACCTTGACGATTTCACTTGGGAGGGTGCTGACGTTCATCCGATTGATGAAAATGGAAAACGGATTAGTTGGGGATATTCCTGTAGTAATATGGAGGCTGCATTAAAGGAAAAAGATGAATTGCTGAAAAAATATCCGCAGGTAGTTGTGAGGAATAATGAAACACGAAAGGAAAAGACATTTAACCGGTAAGAACTTGATGAAGCAAAATAAAGAGGCAGGGCATCATATTACCCAATAGCCATGTCGGATGAAATACAAATGTTAACAATATATTAAGAAAGAGAGGTTTCGGGATGATTCGATTAGGCAGCAGAAGTTATATTATCGGTTTTGATGATGGCTACCAGTTTAGAAAAACTGCAAACTTTATGTTTAAGAATGGTGTGCATCTGCTAGGGAATGTTGAGCCAACGCTAAAAGAAAATTCTTTGCTTTATGAAGGGAATTATTTTAAGGTTTGCGAGGGCAGAGCCGCTATTACGGAGGATAAGATTTCAGATGATACTGCAAGAATACGTACAATGGTTGGTATGGCTTTGGAACTTAAATACGCAGGGCTTTGTAAGGAAGAAGTTATACTTGCAGTCGGATTGCCGTTCTCAAATTACGGAAGAGATACACCGAAATTGATAGATTATTATAATCGGCAGAGTGAATTAAATTTCACTTACGAGGGGGAGAATTACGCTATTACCATAGCAGATGTGGTTGTCTG
This sequence comes from uncultured Lachnospiraceae bacterium, assembly GCA_947177515.1. Classification (GTDB taxonomy): domain Bacteria; phylum Bacillota; class Clostridia; order Lachnospirales; family Lachnospiraceae; genus RGIG4057. The sequence continues at coordinate 4,558 of CAMWUU010000085.1, read as the reverse complement.
TCCACAGTGCTATTCGGCTATTGCCGCAAGGCTTGGAAATATGAAAGGTGATTACTTAGTTGTGGATATTGGAAGTAAAACTACGGATGTTGTCTATGTGTAGGACGGATTTCCAATAGAAAGCAAGTCAATCACAATTGAAAAGGCTACGGTTAAGTGGATGAAAGAGATACAACATGATATGAAAATTCAGGCAGGGAAAGAGATACCGGAGAATGAGATTATGAAGATTGTGCTTCAGGAGGACAGCAATCTCCCAAAGGCTTATGCGGAACTTATTCGTGGTATATTGCGCGAAAGGGTGCGGTCTTTAGAATTGGAACTCGTAGAGAGAGGTTATGATCTTGATTATGTAAACATCATCTATGTGGGTGGTGGTGCTTTGGTGGCGCGCGATTATGCAGGTAAATATGGGGGACATGTCTCTTATGATTGTGACCTGTGTGCCAATACAAAGGGGTATGAGTTCCTTGTCAGCCAGTTGGAAAGAAGGCAGATGGTGTAATGGTCAAGCAACAGAAATCCATGTTTATCCGTTTTAACATGGAGGATGAAAACGACAGGAAACTTTACTAGAGACTGATCAGGGAAGCAGGAAATTCTGCCTCCCTGACAGTTTATGTGAAGAGGGCGCTTGAAGAATATTTTACTTTGAACCTCAAAATAGCAGACAGACAGGAGTTTCATAACCAGATGATTTCTGCTATCAGAGAGGAAATGCAGTCACAGGGGATGAAGCTTGTGGGTGCACTTTTGGCAGGGATTGGTGCTGTCCGAGTTTCGGTGCAGGAAACAGATATCGAACCAAAAGAAATGGCACTGCCGGATGCCTGTGAGAAACTGCGAGATGAACTTAGCAGTGTCCTTGATTTTATCCGCTAGACGGCAGTGCTAGAATATACATTGTGCAGGAATGAGGGGATGTAGTGGCATACATAAAAGGATTGCTTGCACTTATGCTATCAAGTGCAAGCAAAGTGTTGCAAGCACAATGTTTTCATAGAAAATCTGGCAGAAAAAGTTGCAGATGTGCAACGGAAAATATCAGATGTGCTACTCTTCCTATCTGTGCGGTAGAACAATATTTCCATGCAGAGAGATTTTGTCAAAGGGGCAGTGACCATTGATAACGCGGTTGGTTATATATGAATACTGGATCATGGCAGTATCTAAGATTTGAAAATCGACAGAAAATAAAAGCATGGCCGCACCCATAATGCCTGATATTTTCTGTTGGCCGTGCTATTGTTTCAAAAGTAAAACTATGCATAAAACTTTAGCTCTTTATTACTATGTAATTAAATAGGCGATTGCGAAACAAGTTTGCAATCTTGATTTTAACAAGGCAAAAATCCGGTTATGTTAAATTTTCAAAGATTGTATAGGCGAAGCAGGATATTAGGGCATGAAAACAAAGCAGAACGAATGGTCTGCTAATGGAACAGTATAGAAAAAGGGGGGGATTACGCAATCAAAGGTTTTAAGCTGCGGATATACTGATGTTTGTGGATTTTATCCGCAACCATTACCGTAATCAGTTGGGCAATGCCTGCAAGAAACAGGCCGGCGTGCAGTGTTTTTTCGTTTTGTGTTTTGCGTCCTGCCAAGCAAAAACTATCCTTGAAGTGGTGAATGGATTTTTCTACATTCCCCCTGATTTTATAAGTAGAATCCCATTCGGATGTCCCCCGGATGGTTCCAGGATAAGCACGGAGGTTTTGCTCAGGGTAAATGTAGATCATTCTTCCGCAAGAAGAGGTTGTGCAAGGATGGTCACAGTGACAGACACGATGGGATTTTTTTGTAACTTTATCCCGTTCCCATTTCATTTTAGGACAGACAAATTTCATGGTTGGAAGCCCACAGCGCAAATGGGATTTACTGCCTTCCTGTTTCATGGGAAGGGAAGGGTCTTTCGGGCAACAGGGGATACCCTCCGCATTAACGGTATAATCGATCTCCTGAATTTTAAGCTTGTTTTTTAAGGGGATGTAAACTTTTTCAAAAGAGGCTTCCTGTAGCAGGTATTTATAAATTTCTATGCTATCAAAAGCAGCATCGCCCAAAAAAGTTTTAGGGTGGATCAGGGGATGTTTCTTAAAAAAATCCTTCAGGACAGGGAGTAAAGCTTTGGAATCTGCAAGGCTTTTGTCCTCATCCGGGGAATCGGATTTCTTTTCCACGAGAAGATCCGGGTGTGTATGGAGGAAATCTTTATTGTAAAAGGTAATGTCCCGAACAATGCCAAGACCGTTTGTGATGATGCCAAACTTATAGGAATAGCAAAAATGCCCATTAATGTACATCTGCTGGATGGCAGGGTTTGTGGCCGCATGGGAAGGCATGGAAGCATAAGCCGCTTTGTAAGGATCGTAGGAAGCGTCAAGATGATTGTTTTTTTGAACGTTTTAAGTTGTTTAATAATACGGTTGGCATATTTAGGGTTATTTTCGGTTACCCATGCCTCGATACCAGATGTATCAAAAAGCAACATGGAAGCTTTTTGTTTCTCTATCTTTTGACAGATCGGTTCGGTCAGATCAACCATATGGTCGAACATGGATTGTAAGTCCAATAAAAAATCCTGTTTGAACCGGGTAAATTTAGAGGCATCTGGGACAACATCAAAACCGCAGAAATCCCGTAATTCCGGGGAGTATTTTAAAAATACAATCAGAAGGGAAGTGGTTGGGATAGAGAAAATAAGTTGTAATAACAGAGCCTTAAGCATCGGATAAAGAAGATGTTTACGGTGCCTGCCGGTAGCCGCGTGGAAATGGCAAAGAAAAGATACCAGGACAATTTCATCAAGGTGAACGGTATGTTCAAGAAGTTCAAGGAACGCATATTTATCGTTATCAAATTTATTTTGGCAATCGGTAAAAATATCTTTGAAAGAGAGCTGTTTATATGTTATCATGTAAGTACATCTCCTTTTGGTGGATTGGTGGATAGTTTCTGGACAACTCTATTATACCATAAACCATTGAGGAGATGTTTGATTTTTTAAGAAAAAGAATCCCGTGTTTATGCGGGATTCAGAGTTTCGCAATTACCTATATTAGAAAAATATGAAAGGAGAATATTGCTATGGTATGGAGAAATTTAATTGTGAGCAAGAATTTAGATGTGAAAGGTAAAACTGCAAATAATATTATGCAGTGGTACTATGCAGATTCGTTGGTTGTCAATAGGAGGTATCAGAGAAAATTGGTTTGGACTTTACAAGAAAATAGGTTATTTATCGATTCAATTATGAATTTATATCCAACCCCTTCAATAATCTTATCTACTTATGAGGAAGAGAATGTGGATGGGAAGCTGATTGATTGTTATGAGATAATTGATGGTCTGCAGAGATTAAATACAATAGTACGTTTTGTAAATAATGAATATGGGATTATGCTGGATGGTAAGGAATACTATTTTGATATGCAATATGTTCCGACTGCCTACACGAAGAAATAGAACGGGGAACTGATTCAGAAGGAACCGGTACTTTCGCCTGATATGTGCAATGCTTTTGTGGATGCTGAGCTGCCAGTTATTTTGACGGTTCAAAAGGAGGATAGAAATAAAAAGATTGAGCAGATATTTAGCCGGATTAATTCTTCGGGAAGAAAATTGTCTGCCCATGATTTGAGACAGGCGAGTTCCGCAGGGGAGTTCCCGGATTTGGTTCGAAGGGTTGCTATGAACATTCGGGGAGACTTTACTTATTACGACGAGGTACGTCTGGGCGATATGCCTGAAATCAGTATTGGCAGTCAGGGGTTGAATTATGGGATAGATCCAGAAAGTATCTTTTGGAGAAGGCATGATATCATCCCCTTTGGCAACCTGCGTCAGTCTAAGGATGAGGAGATGATAGCCTCCGTATTGGCTATGTTGTTGTTAGGGAAAGACTTTAGGATCAATGCTGACAAGTTGGATTCTTTATACCGTGACGGCTCAGAAAATTTCATAAAGATTACGGAGAAAATAGTCGGAGTTGGAAAAATAGTAATTGAGCAGAACTCTAAGGATGTTATCAGCCAGATTGATAATATTTTTAATTCGGCAAATTCCAACTTTACTGATTATCTGTATCCGAAAAAGGATGCTGCTGGGAAGGATGTTAGTTTTATCATATTGTTTTATGTGATTTACAAACTAAACAGGGAGAACTTCTTTGTTGATGATTTTGAAAAGGTGGCGGAAAAGTTAAAGAGTTGCTTTGGTTCCACGTTTTGTACAGTTCCTTGAAAGAAGTAATGACACAGCATGTTCTGAGGGGGAAAAATAAGGATGATGTTTTGTTGGAGAAGCTGCTGTCCTTATCGCCAGTGGAGTCGCAGATGGTAGAGTTTAAAATTGGAATTTCCTATTTTACTTCTGGAAAAGTGAATACAAAAGTAATCGAGAAGATTGGAAAGACTTTGGTTGCGATGGCTAATACAAAATGCAGTTTTATGGAGGAGGGCTATGTTATATTGGGGGGTGCTGATAGGCCGAGTTCTTGTCATCAATGGAAAGCAGCTTCCGGAGAAACGCAGTTTGTGTATGGGGCGCACCAGAT
>CAMWUU010000084.1 GCA_947177515.1 uncultured Lachnospiraceae bacterium | reverse complement strand
ATCCCCAGTTCCCTGCATGTCCTTATGATACGGACCGCGATCTCACCGCGGTTTGCAATCAACAACTTCTTAATCATGATGTTCCCCATTCCGGAGCGAAACCTGCCAGGTTACCGCTGACAAGGAGCGCCCCCTATCTGCAACAAAAAATATAATACTTTTCAGCCAAAGAGAACTAACCAACCATAAAAGTAATCTCGCCCTCCGCAAAAATCTTATCACCATCGTAAGCTTTCGCCATACCGACACCGAGCGGTCCCTTACATTTTGTAATTTCAACTTCCAGGGTCAGCACATCACCCGGCACCACCTTATTGCGGAAGCGTGCCTTGTTCACCCCGCCGAAATACACCGTTTTACCTTTGTTCTGTTCAAGTGACAGACAGATTACCGCACCAACCTGTGCGAGCGCCTCCATAACAAGCACCCCCGGCATAACTGGTTCCCCTGGAAAATGCCCGACAAAATACGGCTCGTTCATACTGACGCATTTTCTTCCGATTGCATGTTTGCCCGGCTCTAACTCGTCGATGCGGTCAACCAGCAAAAACGGCGGGCGATGCGGGATAATCTCCATGATTTCTTTACTTGTTAACATATTTACCTCTCTGATTTGATATTTCCTCTTTCCCTATTGACTTTCTGGTACTTTTGAAAAAATCCTCCCTTTTTGCACTAACCCCTTTTTCCCAACGGAGCGATCTTACTTTGTACGTATAAACATCAGCTCATCCCCAAATCCGACCATCGACCTGTTTTCCACCAGAATTTTTTCCACCACACCATCACAAGTTGCCTCTATTTCATTCATCAGCTTCATAGCCTCAACAATCCCAATCACCTGGCCTTTTTTTACCGTATCGCCGATTGCAACAAACGGCTCCGCATCCTCACTTGGGGCAGCATAAAATGTGCCAACCATCGGGGAAGTGATATACTCACCATTCGCAGGCACTTCCGTAGATGGCACCTGCTGCTGTGGTATGGATGGCACTGGTGGAATGGGCGGCACTAATGGCATGGATGGGACGGATGGCATTGGTGACACAAACGGCATGGATGGAACCGGTGCTGGCTGCTGCTGGAAAACCGGCTGGGATGTGAATGCTGTAACTCCCACACCCCCATCGCCTTTCACATTCTTAGACGCTGTAAAGGTAAAATCCCCTTTCTCGTCTTCCATATCAATCTTAACCTCGGTCAGTTCAGAATCCGAAACTGCCTTAATCAATGTAAGAATATCTTCTAATTTCATCATAAATAACTCCTGTTTTATTCCGGCTTTTTAATTAATAGAACTGCATTATGCCCCCCAAAGCCCAGTGAATTGCTTAGCGCATAATGTACCGGCATCTCACAGGCTTCCTTGCAGTAATCCAGATCCATCTCTTCCTCACACTCCGTAAGACCCGCCGTCGCATGTACATAGCCTTCGAGAATCGATTTTACACAGACGATAAACTCCACCGCGCCGGCTGCACCAAGCAGATGCCCGATCATGGACTTGGTCGAATTAATCTTGACCTTGTACGCGGCATCCCCAAATGCTTTTTTGATTGCGCGCGTTTCAAAAAGGTCGTTGGCATGGGTTGCGGTGCCGTGCGCATTAATATAATCCACCTGCTCCGGTTTAATCCCCGCCTCATTGAGCGCAAATGTAATCGCGCGTGCTGCGCCATCGCCGTCCTCTGCCGGAAGTGTGATATGGTACGCGTCCGAAGTTGCACCGTAACCGATAATCTCCGCATAAATATGCGCACCCCTTGCCGCCGCATGCTCATAGGATTCAATTACTACCACACCCGCACCCTCACCCATCACAAAACCGCTCCTGCTTCTGTCAAACGGCAGGGATGCCCGCATTGGGTCTTCCTCGCTGCTAAGGGCTGTCAGCGCACAAAATCCCGCCACCGAGAGCGGTGTAATCGCTGCTTCCGTACCACCACAAACCATTACATCCGCCTCACCGGTCTGAATGGAACGATATGCATCACCTATGGAATTTGTGCCAGTCGCACAAGCGGTAACCACATTCGTGCATTTCCCTCGCAGCCCATATGCTATCGAAACATTGCCAGCCGCCATATTGGAAATCATAAGCGGGATCAGCATCGGGTTCGTGCGCTTTGGTCCCTTTTCCAGAAGTTTTGTATGCTCGCGCTCAATCGCCTGCATACTCCCGATACCGGAACTAACGCAGACACCGATCCTTGTGGTATCTTCTTTCCCAAGATCAAGCCCGGAATCCCGTATTGCCTCCCCTGCTGCCGCCACTGCATACTGGCAGAACGGCTCCATCCGGCGCGCCGCCTTCGCATCCATATAGTTACCCGGATCAAAATCCTTCACCTGGGCAGCGACCTTCGCCTTATATTCCGTCGTGTCAAAATAAGTGATCGGTGCGATTCCCACCGTCTTTTTCTTTATATTTTCCCAAAATTCCCCAACAGAATTTCCAATCGGCGAGATAAGCCCCATTCCCGTAACTACCACTCGTTTCATATCCATACCTCTTTCCTGTATCAATTTCCCCCATCCGCAATCTAACGCGCGGTATTATTTCCCATCAATCGGGGACGCTATCTGTTCCCGGACACAACCCTTTTTTTTACTTCTATGCTGATTCCACAAAGTGAGGGTACTGCTGCCTCTTGCAACTAAACGGTTTGCACTAAAAAACCGTTATCCTTCGCCCGCCATTTTCACACTACGCCATCCCTCCATTAACCTGAAGAGTCTGTCCCGTAATATAAGCAGCGCGGTCGGATGCTAGGAATGCAGCGGCCTCCGCAATATCCTTTACGGAACCGGCACGCTTTAATGGAATCTGCGCTAACATTCCCTCCTTTACCTGTTCAGGAAGCTTCTGCGTCATATCTGTTTCAATAAGACCCGGAGCCACCGCATTAACCGTAATCCCACGCGAACCAAGTTCCTTTGCCAGCGATTTCGTAAGGCCAATTAATCCCGCCTTTGCCGCACAATAATTTGCCTGCCCCGCATTGCCTGCAATACCGCTGATCGAGGAAATATTGATTATTCTTCCACCCTTTTGCCGCAGCATTATCTTTGCGGCGTGCTTCATGCACAGGAATGCACCTTTTAAGTTTGTATCAAGCACAGTATCAAATTCTTCCTCGGACATTTTCAAAATCAGGTTATCCCTTGTAATGCCCGCATTATTCACCAATATATCAATCCGCCCAAAAGCGGTATGTGCCTCCTCAAAGAGCCGCCCTACATCCTCTGCGGATGCAACATCCGCCTGCACGGCAACGGCCTTTCCCCCCATGGCGGTAATCATTTCGACTACCTCCTGCGCGCGCTCTTTTGAACCATTATAATTTACTATTACAGATGCACCGTAACCTGCAAACGTCAGTGCGATCTGCCTGCCAATACCACGGCTCGCCCCCGTCACCAGCGCAACCTTATCCCTTAACATATGATCTCCTCCAATATTTTCTATTTTTTCCCATATTAATCCATATAAGCTTCCAGCTTTTGCAGGTCTTCCACCTTGTCAATATTAATGGTTTCCCTCGTCCGGTCTATCTTTTTTATAAATGCCGCAATGGTTTTGCCAGGACCGATCTCCACAAAGGTTTCCACACCATCCGCAATCATGCACTCCACGCACTGCCAAAAGCGCACGGAGGAGGAAATCTGCCTTGCAAGCAGATCGCGTATCCCGTCCGTATCCTTTATATATTCTGCTGTCACATTTGCCACATATGGGATTTCTAGCGGATGTATCTCTATATTTTCTAACTCTTTGGCAAGTTTTTCCCCCGCCGGTTTTAGGAGTGGGGAGTGAAACGGACCACTTACGTTCAACGGTACCACGCGTTTTGCTCCAAGTGCTTTTAGTTTCTCCCCCGCTAATGCTACTGCCGAAAGTTCCCCGGATATCACAAGCTGCCCAGGGCAATTATAATTAGCCACCGTTACAACCCCTTCGGTTTCCCTGCAAACCTGCTCCACGGTTTCCTGCCCCATACCGAGTACCGCTGCCATGCCTCCCACGCCCTGTGGTACTGCTTCCTGCATTAATTGCCCGCGCAGCCTTACCAGACGGATGGCATCGTAAAGCGATAGCGCCCCCGCAGTTACCAGTGCGGCATATTCTCCAAGGCTTAATCCCGCTGCCACCTGCGGGCGGATTCCCATCGTCCCAATCTTCTTTAACATCGCGCCGATTGTTGTAACCATGGCAGCCTGTGTGTATTCTGTCAGATCCAGCCTGTCATTTTCCTCAAAACAGAGTTTTTTCATATCCATGCCAAGCAATTCCCCCGCCTGGTCAAATACTTCCCTGCTCTCAGGAAACTGTTCGTAAAAATCCTTGCCCATCCCCACATACTGAGCACCCTGCCCTGGGAATACAAACGCTATCTTTTTCATTTTTCCAAACCATACCTTTCTGTTTTTATGCTGTTGGCTTCTTCCTGCCCATAATTGCGAAAAAGGACAGGGCGATTACTGCCATGGTCAGCGCACCCGATACAAATCCCCAGAGTGCTGCTGCCCGGCGCTTCATATTGCGCATGCTGTTATGGAAGCGCTTACCCATATCGGTTCGGATTGCCTCGCCCCATTCATAGGAGAGCGGCAATTTCTCGATTGGAAGCACCCTCCTCTTCTTTTTTTTCTTCCCCTGCCCTTTTTTTTCTGCTCCTGTCATCCTCATCATCCCTTCCTCCCCCACGCATTCGCACTGCGCGGGTTCTCCCGCATCCTTACGCCAGTTTCTTTCCCGTATAAATGTCGTAAGCCACGTCACTCGCCCACGTTTTAGATCTGCTTCCAGATGGTCATCCTCCAGTAGAGCCGGCTCCAGGCCACCCATCAGATCCATCAGCATTTCATCCGTCTGATCCATACTTTCCTCCCATTATGAGTTCCGCAGGAACCTCTCCCAGCGCCCTTTCCCGGGAAGGGATTCCCTCCGCTTTGCTCCAGCAATCCCTTCCCGCGCTGTACGGGTTCCTGCTGTATGAGTTCCGCAGCAATCCCTCCCCTTATTATGTATCGGGGGAGAGGAGGGCAGCCCTGGCTTTCCCGCGGAGCCTTGAGAGCTTTGTATCCACTGCATTAACCGTCATCCCCAGCGCAAAAGCGATCTGCCTTGAAGACTGGAGATAAAAATATCTGCGCAGCATCAACTCCCGCTCCTTCTTTGGCAGCGCCCGCACAAATTCATTGAGCTGCCCCATACGTTCCTTTTTCAGCAGTTCGCCCTCCACATCCGCGGCAGTATCCGCACAGGAATCCGCAAGTTCAAAAAACTCCCCCTCCACACAAAGTTCCTCACGTCGGCGCACATCGCGAAGCCGGTTTATAGCCGTATTGCGCGCAATCACTTTTAAATAGGTCGTAAGTGATGCCCTCGCAAAATCAAACTTCTCCACATTGCGCCATATCTTTAAATAAGTATCGTTAACACATTCCTCAATATCATCGGGACGCTTGCCCAAAATGCCGGATATGATGTAGGATAGAAGTTTTCCATATTTCTCCGCCAGTGCCTCCATCCCCGCATTCTCCTGGCTTTTGATTAATTCAATAATATCTTCTTCCGTCATAGCGACCTCCAAAGACGCACCGTGGATTTTTACGGTGCACACTTTAATATACCCCTCACTCCATCATATCTTGCAGATTCTCATCACATCATTTATATTATTATTTTCAATATCCGACGAGGTGACCACAATCACAATGTTGCCCCTGTGTACAAGCCCCGTTTCCTTTGCCTTCTTAAGTGCGTAGTCAAACAGGGCTTCCGGTGTGTCCATGCGCTCTGCTGCAACCGGTTTAACACCCCAGGCAAGTTTTAAGGCGCGTGCGCCTTCCTCCTGCATTGTCACCGCAATGATCGGGGCAGTCGGTTTGAAATCCGAGAGCATACGCGCCGTACGCCCGCTCTTTGTCACGACAACAATCGCCTCCGCGTCAAGATAACTTGCCGCACTGTATGCGGAAGCGCAGACTGCATTCGCTACGGTATGCTCCATCTTCATATGGTCACGGACAAAATACCGGCTGTAATCCAGCGAATCCTCCGTAGTTTCAGCAATCTCCGCCATGGTCTTAACCGCTTCCGCCGGATAGTCCCCCGCAGCCGACTCACCCGAGAGCATTATGGCCGTTGTACCATCATAGATCGCATTCGCCACGTCGGAAACCTCCGCCCTTGTCGGTCGCGGGTTCTGCGTCATGGATTCTAACATCTGTGTTGCTGTCACAACAATCTTCCCAGCTTCATTGCACTTGTTAATCATAACTTTTTGCAGTGCCGGTATCTTTTTGAAAGCAATCTCCACGCCCAGATCACCCCTGGCCACCATAATCCCATCGCTTTCCACAATAATCTCATCGAGGTTTTTCACACCCTCACCATTTTCTATTTTCGATATGATGCGCATCCCCTCACCGCCATTGTCACGCAGGAATTTGCGCAGCTTGCGGACATCGTCGGCACTGCGCACAAAGGATGCCGCAATATAATCAAACTTCTGCTCTATGCCAAACAGGATATCCTCCTTGTCCACCGGGCTTAAATATGGCATCGGGATGGAAACATTCGGAACATTAATGCTTTTATGGTTGCTCACCTTACCGCCGTTAATTACGGTACATACAACCTTAGAGCCTTTAATCTGGGAAACTTTTAAGGCAATCTTCCCGTCATCAATCAGGATGCGTGTACCCTGCACTACACTTTTGGCCAGCTTGTCATAAGTAATTCCGATATGCGTTGCATCCCCATAAGCTGTTTTGTCCGTATCAAGAATAAAATTCTGTCCCTCTTTAAGGACAACACTTCCTGTTGCAAAATCCCCGAGCCGGATTTCCGGTCCCTTGGTATCAAGAAGCAGCGCTACCGGGACATTAAGCTCCGCACTTACCCGGCGCACCCGCCCAATACGCTCCGCCTGTTCCTTATGTGTACCGTGTGAAAAATTAAACCTGGCACAATCCATCCCGTTCTGGATCAATTTCCGGATCATCTTCTCATCATCAACCGCCGGTCCTAATGTACATATTATCTTCGTTCTTCTCATGCTTACCTCCATACCGTTTTTTTGTTCCCTGTTACGTGAACCTTCATAAAAGAGTATACCCTGTTTGGCACAATATTTCAATTGCAGTCTTGTGATTTTTATGATATTTTTAATATTATAGCAATTATACTTTGCCGAAAGGCATTATCCCCCTGTGTTTTGCCCACGCCAAGATACAAAAAGCACGGGCTGCCACACCGCATCCTATGCCGGATACAAAACAGTGCCTTCGGATGTGAAATATATTGTACACAAAAACCATATGGAATACAAGATAAAGAAGTGACAAAAGAAATATTATGATCATTAACTAGCGGGTTAGCGCTGCGCCAAAACCCGTACCATAAGCTTTCCACAAACCAAGCCGCAGCATGGAGGCTAAAAATGATAAGAAATATGGATTTTAGAATGTCCCGCGAAGGATTGATGGAAGTCGGCGATACAGTTACCCTAGCCGAATCCACATTAAGCACGCTCGCCGGAACGGTGTACTATTACACAATCGTCCCGGCGCTCGCCATGTCAAACAATACACAAAAACGCTTGAAAACCCTTACAGGAACTGTTACAAACATTATTCCCTACGGCAGTGAATGGACGGTGACTCTCGCAATCGATGAACCATAATTAAAACTGTACACCTTAATCTGTGATCGTGATATCCCCTGATGTGGATTGGATTTCAAGACTTGATCCCTGCGCCCCATAGCGGTGGATCCCGTTCGCCGCATCCCGCAGATGCAGCTCCTTATAACGGTAATTCGTGTCCCCATGGGTCGAAACTTTTGAGGCAAAACCAGCACCGTTGTTTTTTAGGTGGAAATTTACCTCCCCGCTGCGCGTACTTACACTGGCTTTCGTATCCCCCTCCTGAACAACAATCACATCGCCACTGCCGTTCGTTATGTTCATCTGGTCAGCATGTCCACGGATGCTCATATCACCGGAGGTTGCGGAAGCCTTAAGAACTTTTACCTCAATCCCGTTTCCCAATAAGTCACCGGATGTACTCGTCATCAGCAGGTTATCCGATGTTACCTCAGTCGCCTCCGCATCCCCGCTGACCGCAGAAACTTTCATGTCCCCTGCGGATACTCCCCTGATGTACCCATCCCCACTCATGCTGGAAACACTGATGATCTGGCTTCTGGTATTTAACGTCCTGGCATCCCCGCTCATACTGGAAACCGCCGCCTCGTTAAGCTGGGATTCCTGTACTTCCGCATCCCCGCTCATGGTCTTGAATGCCGCTTTCTCCGCTTTTATATTCCGTGCCTGTACATCCCCGCTCTTGCTTGCTCCCAGTATATAGCCGACATTTCCATCCTTTACATTCACGTCCCCGCTTGCGGTTTCCGCCATGCACTTATCCGAATTCACCCGGCTTAAAGTGATATCCCCGGACATGCTTTTTAGCAAAAGTGTGCGGACTGTAAGATCCCTCATTTGAATATCCCCGCTTTTCCCGCTTACCTGAAGGGCTTCCACCCAGGAAGGGATGAAAAGTTCCAGGCTCAGGTCGGCATTTTCCTCAAACACTTCCCCTAAGATGGAATAATGGTTTTTGCGCCCCGCCTTCCCATCGCGCACAATGCTGATGGTCAGGGTTCCCTGTGATACCTTTTTTTCACACCGGTACACAATCCTGCTGCCCGTGCTGCCCTCATTGATATAATGGTAGATGAAATTGTTATCCTCGGATGGATTGATTTTTACCTCTGCCGATTTATTGTCCACGACAATATGGCGGATGCCTTCTTCCTCTGTCACAATCCCCCTGCATTCTGGCATATACTGCTCCACACATCCGTCGGCATCTTCATAATCATAATGGTAAGCCGCCACATCCCCTTTCCAATCTTCCCCACCCACTATAATACATGTAGCTTTCGGTGAGTGTGCTTCCTTAGACGCTTCCGATTCCTCTTGCTCCACCCCGTCCATCCCACGTTCCTTCGGGCTGCTTTTTGCCTCTGATTTGGCATTCTCCCTCTGGTAGCTTTCTGCCTCCGATTTGGCATTTTCCTGCCGCCTGCGGTAATCCGTCACATCCTCCCCCGATTTCTCAAAATACCCCATCCAGTCACCAAAACCGGAAAATGTTTTATCCATCGCGCTGGAAACCTGGTTTATCACGGAAGATGCAATATTTTTTGCGCTGCTAATAATGCTTTCAAAATCCTGGTTTCTTGGGTGGGTATGGTGGTCTGAATTCTGCCTTTCCCTGGATCCAGTATTAAAATATTCTTTTTCCGCCTGTTCCCTCGCCTGACGCTGTCTTTGCGCCTGTTCTTTCGCGATACGCTCACTCTCCATCTTGGCTCGTTCCAGTTCCTCTTTCGCGTGCATCATCTCTTCATAGGCACGGTTCATTTCAAGGCGCGCACGTTCCAATTCCATATCAACCTGTTTCAGTTGTTCCTTGCGTCCATCCTCCCCATCTGCCGGATTACCCATGTCCACGCGGTTTTCCTGCATGTTTACGGTATCCACTTCCTGGCCGCTGTCAGTTCCTGCATCTATTTCTTTCTCGTCCTTTTCCCATCCGTCCGCATCCTTTGACGCGTTATCCACTGCTTCCTCCCGCTTTTCACCTGCATCAATGGTTTCCCTTTTTGCAACCCCCTTTTTCCCGGTCATAAACGCATTCAGTTCCTCGGTAACCTCCTCAATGCTCCCCAGCTCCTCGATTACCTCCTCATCGCTGCGCCCGGACTCTTTCGCACGCTCAAAATGTGCCTCATAATCTTCCATAATATCCCTTGCTACTTCCGGATCCACATGTTCAAGTGCCCTTGAAAGCAAATCCATATACTCTTTTCTTGTCATGACATCCTCCATTCCCGCAGCTAACTTAACAAACACTTGCCAATCTGCGAAATTTCTTTAAAGGACTGGCGCACCAGATCCCATCTTTCCTGAATTTCTTATCTTTTTAACCTATTGCCCACAAGTCTGGCAACATTCTATCATCCTACTCCCCAAGTACGCGTGCAACCGCCTCCACAAAATCAAACCACTCGCTGCGCAACTTCTTCTGGTACTCCCTGCCCCCCTCTGTAAGGTGGTAATACTTTCGCGCCGGTCCTCCGCCCGACTCTACTAAATAAGTTTCCACATAGTCCTCATCCTTTAGGCGCTTTAAGATCAAGTACAGGGTTCCGGTCGCAATCACCATTTCCTTTGAAATCGCTTCGGTTAATTCATACCCGTACTGGTCACTATCCACCAGTTTTGACAACACGCAAAGTTCCAGCACTCCTTTTTTAAATTGTGCGTTCATCCTTTCTCCTTTCCCCCGTATAACGGGAACATTTCCATGCCCCGGTTCCGTCCGTATCAGGACGGTTCTTTTATCGAAGCTTTTGGCAGTCATAAATCCTTTATTTAAAAGTATTGATTACATATTACCACATGCTATTATTTTTTGCAATATACTTTTTCAAAAAAAATATTATTTTTTGTTGTCTTTCTTTTTCTACTGGTATTACCCAAAAATCAGCAAAGCAAGAACAGGAAAAAACAGCGGGAAACCCGCTGTTTTTTCCTGTTCCCTATCCGTTCTTTAGTACCTCCACCATTGCGTCCGCCAGTTCCATAACCTCCATCATCGCAACATCTGCGACATATGCCCGCATCTGTTCCATCTGTGTGCCAAGTTCTTCTGGCATACGGCATTCTTCAAGCTCCTTCATTGCCGCATCCGCCCCATCCAGATCAAAGTTTTCCATTGCCCCGCGAAGTTTTTGCAAAAGCTCAACCAATTCCTCCCTTGAAGTTTCCCTCTTCCCGCTTTCCTGCGCCTGCCCATAAGGTTTTAAGATCGGCTTATAGGAGCGGTAAAGTGCCAGGGTCTTTGGTGTTTTTTCGGAATTTGCCTTAAGATCGTGCGCAGTGCCAAGCTGCTCCAGCTCATAAAACATTTCCGACAGCTCTATTGCGCCAATCA
>CAMWUU010000083.1 GCA_947177515.1 uncultured Lachnospiraceae bacterium | reverse complement strand
AAGTGACCACTCAGACCCTGGCCAAGGCGGCTGTGGCAGCCACGGAAGAATAAATGGGACGGAGTATCCACATGGTTAAAAAAATAGATGCCGCTTCACCAAAAGGTTGTGAAGCGGCATCTACTTTTTTCCTTTTATTTTGTATAACCCCATCCAAGAATTGTAAAATATTTACTATTTTCTTCCATCTTAACTTCTACCATATGCTCCGCTGCCATTTCGCTGCGGTATACTATCACTGCATTGCAATGGTTCCAGCCGACTTCAAGCGGGTCAATCATGCGGGTCAATGTCCCGTCCACAAAAACCTGCGCCTTCCCGAATTTCTGATCCCCGGAGTCTTTATAAACTAAAAGCAGATCTTTGCAATTTAGTGTAATGCGATAAGGCTCCCCTGCGGCACCGCCCGCATGCATCCAGTTTTTGGGAAACTCCGGTGTGGCAAAAGCATTGGTATTGCGCTCGACATACTGAAGCTCGCGATCTGTGCCATCAAACCCACCAGTACTTACCGCAATCCCATCCTCCTGCTCTTCCCTGGTATATACCCTAAGCTCCCGGAATGTATTGCCATACACCGCTTCCTTCCCCGCTGCCACATCTTCCGCCTGCACAGGGGGGATGGCATTTGCCGGTTCCCCTTCCATAATTTCATTTCCCGCCCGCTGCCACAGATAATCCAGACAGTCCGCCATAATGCGGTGCCCCTCATTGCTTGGATGGTACAGATCATAAAAATACTGCCGTTTTGTTATAACCGGCTGGTCATCATAAAACTGCGGCGTAACCGCGTTCTTTAAGCTGACCATTGGAAAAGCATAGCGCTCCCCGATGGGAGCAAGACGCGCCTGCAAATTACCGTCGTCCATAAAGACAGAGAACAAAAGCACTACCGCCGGATGCCCCGAGCCATTAGCGGCCATTAGTGCGAGGCTCTCAAAGCAGACACCATTTGTTTCATCCCCCGCATCATTTACCGCAAATTCAATTACAACAATATCCACTCCCCGCTCCCCGGCCTCATCAAGCACCTCCGCCCGGTAACGGCAAAGACCCAGTTCGGATGGCGTGCCGCCCACGCCCGCCTTAATAAAATGCACATTCCCACCCCTGCCAAAACGTGTGCAAAACGCTTCATAAGAACGATATGCATAACTATTTGTCGCAATCGGCTTCGCCCCGGCACCCTGTGTAATCGAACCGCCAATATAGGCGATTGTCACATCCTCACCGGCGCGCGCTTTTTTTATCGCGCGCTGAAGCCGCATAAGATTCCCTTCCTGCATTAAGGAACGGGCAACCATCTTTTTATAGGCATCCGAGTTAAAATCAACCAGCGGATCCGGGATGAATTCCGGCACTTCATAGCCATCATTTAGATAAAATGCAATCGTCATCTTTGCCGTCATATAATCCGTAAATTCCATACGGCAGCAAGCAAGTGTGGTATCCCACGCACTCCCCGGATAATCCGCAAGCAGAATAAGCACCTCGGAACCATCGAGCGGGACTGTCGTCTGGTAATTCGTACCACCATAATCCTTCTCCCTGCGGCAGCTAAGCGTAAAATTCAAGGTTTTTCCAATATTTTCCTTTTTCTGTGCCATTGCTGTTATCCCAATACTATGCACATATTTGCGCAGTCCTGTGCAGGTCTGAAGTTCCTGCGCCATCTCTTTTGATACATCTGGCATAACCGCACGGATCTTTGCCGCAACCCTGCCCTCTAAAAAACTGATCTCCGCATATTTTCCATCCTCGCGCCGTGTCCCCTCAATCACATCATCAAACATCAAATAGAGTGCTGGCCTTTTCTTCGTTGGGTCTTTCGGTGCCTTCGGAGCGTTTTGCATATCTGTATTTCCCATAACAGCCTCCCCGTTTTTTCTTAAAGTATAATCCTGCACGCTTTCTTATAGCAAGTGATTTTATGCGGCGTTCCTGTCATTTCTTGCTTATTTTGCCTTATTCTGCTGACAGCTCTTGTTCCTTCCTCTTTGTAATTTCCTTTTTATTCCATTTTCTTACAACATAGATATAACTTGCAACCAAAACAAGATCCGCTCCGACCCAGGCCGTAACCTCGGCAAAAAAAATTCCATTTTCCCCCACCAGAAGCGGCAAAAACAGCGCTGAAAGCGTGCGCATCAGAAATTCTGCGACTCCGGAGAGCATTGGCAGGAGGGTATTGCCCATACCCTGTACTGCGGAACGAACCACATGTAAAACATAGAGGATTGGCAGGAATACACTCATCACAGCCAGATAACGGTATGCTACCCTAAGTGTCTGCACAAATTCCTCCATATTTTCCCTGGAAATAAACAGCGAAAGAATCTCCTTCCCGAAACCAAGCATTGCCGCCCCGATCAACACGGATGTAGCCAGTGCTACCAGCAGCGCCGCCCGCATCCCACTTTTTACTCTCCCATATTCGCCCGCCCCTGTGTTCTGCCCGACATAAGTTACCATCGTATAACCGTAGGAAGTTGCCGCAACCTCAAGCAAGCCGTAAAGCTTGTTTGTCGCGGTAAAGCCGGCAATAAAAATCACGCCGAAATCATTGACCACCGACTGCACAATCATACCCCCCACTGCAATTACAGCATTCTGGAAGGCCATCGGCAGACCGAGCAGCAAAAGCTTCCCCCTGCGCGCTGAATGCCCCCACAGGGAAAAATCCTTCTTTGTCAATAAAAACACCTGTCCACCCATTTTTTTTATGCGGTAAAGGCAATACAGGCTTGAAACGACCTGGGCAATCAATGTGGCAACCGCGGCTGCGGCAATCCCGAAACCAAGTACCAGTACAAAGATAAGATCCAGCACAATATTAACGGCGGATGCCACACCCATCGCATAGAGCGGTGTCCTGGCATCCCCCATCGAACGCAGGATACAGGCAAGCATGTTATAGAGCATAACAACCGGGATGCCAAGGAAAATAACGCGCAGGTATAAAAGTGCTCCACCCATAATATCGTTTGGTGTCCCCAAAAGCGCCATAAGCGGGTGGACAAAAATCTGCCCTGCTGCCAGAAGGATTACTGAAAGAACGCCAGCAAGAAGCGTGGAATCCGCAATGGTGCGTTTTAAATCCTCCTCATGCCCCGCGCCGAATTCCTGTGCCATTTTTATGGCAAATCCCTGCGTAACTCCCTGGATAATGCCAAGCATCATCCAGTTTGTCCATTCCGCCGCGCCCACCGCTGCCAGCGCATCAACGCCCAAAGCCCTCCCAACCACCATGGTATCCACCAGGGTGTAGAGTTGTTGGAAAATATTCCCAAACATAAGGGGCAATGCAAAGCGAAAGATCAGCCCAGCCGGCTTCCCCGTTGTCATATTTTTCGTATAAGAAACCATCACCCCTCCTAGCCCGCGAATTCTTCTCCTGCATTATCGCCGTATTTGGCTCCTTTTAGTTCCCTTGCGATAAACACAAAGGAAACTGCCGCAGCCAGCCCGTCCGCAACCGGTCCGGCGTACAATATCCCATCGATCCCGACCGCCATTGGTAAAAGGACGATGAGCGGGAGCAGGAAGATAATCTGGCGCGTAAGGGAGAGAAACATACCAACCAGCGGTTTGCCGATGGCAGTAAAACAATTGGAGGTCAGCGGCTGCAGGAAATTCAGGAAGGTAAAAAATAAAAAGATCCGGAAATAACTAACGGAAAATGCGATATATTCCTCCGAACCCTCCCCAAAAATCCGGATGATCGGGCGGGGCAGCAACTGAAACAATGCAAATGCCACCACCGAGATTACAAACCCGGCCAAGGCTGATGTAAGGAATGCCTCCCTGGTGCGCCTATACTTCCCCGCCCCGTAATTAAAGCTGATAATCGGCTGCAATCCCTGCGACAACCCAATAATAAAGGAGAAATATACCTGGTTGACCTTGGAGATAATGCCCGCGCAGGCTAACGGCACCTCCTCGCCGTAACTGGACTGACCGCCATAATAGGTCAGGGATTTGTTCATAACAAGCTGTACCACCATCATGGCAAGCTGGTTGCTGCATGGGGCGGCACCAAGTGATGCCACACGCGCCATACACGCAGCGCGCGGACAAAGATGCCTGGCTTTTACCGTAACGGTTTTGCAGTGCGCAAGGTAATACATTGCTAGGAAACCCGATATATACTGCCCAATAATTGTCGCGAGCGCCGCACCCGCCATTCCCATATCAAACCCGAAAACAAAGATTGCATCCAGTATAGTATTAATCACAGCACCGACAATATTGCAGAGCATCGAAAAATTCGGGCTTCCGTCCGCGCGGATCAGATGTCCCCCGCCACTTGCAAAGATTAACATTGGAAAACCGATGGAAGTAATGCTGACATAGGTGTGCGCATAGCCCATAATACTATCCGGCGCACCGAAAAAGCGCAGCATCGGATCGAGAAAAACTTGTGTGGCAAGAAACAAAAATGTTCCAAATACAAGCATCCCCGTCATCGCATTCCCCATATAGTAGACAGCCTTCTCATCATCCCCCGCACCTTTAGCCAGGTTAAAAGCCGCCGCGCCGCCGATGCCAAACAACAGTGCGATGGCAATGCAGCAGGTGGTGAGCGGGAACGCAATATTGGTTGCCGCATTTCCTAGTTCCCCGATGCTGTTGCCGATAAAATACTGATCCACAATATTATAGAGCGCACTGGTAAGCATCGCAACAATGCTTGGCACAGTAAATTTCATCAGCAGATTGCGGACCGGCAGGAGGCCGAGTGGATTTTCCCTAATATTTCCCTGTTCTTGCATAACTTACTCCATTTCTCAAAATGTTTCCTATCGCCGAAGCGGATATCTTTGATCCGCCCCGCCGCTTATTGGTATCCCGCCCTTTTTACAATAAACCTGCCCTTAATTCTTCCCCGCTTTTCGCACTTAAATATGCTGGGGCAATATCAAAGAGTGTCCGGCATCCGGTAGCACCCTCAGCCGCTAAGCGGTGTGCCGCCCTCGCGCAGGCCACTAACACACTTGCTGTAAACTCTGGGTTTGAATCCAGTTTTAGCTGGTACTCGATCACATGTTTGTTCTCTTTTTCCCACCCGGTCACGCCGCTGCGGATAACAAACCCTCCGTGCGGGATACCACTGTGATTTGCTATCAGTTCTTCCTCACTGATAAAATGTACTTTTGTATCATAATCAGCAAAATAATTTGGCATGGTCTTGATCTCTTCTTCCACCCGTTTCGCGTCCGCATCCTCCTTTAGTACAACAAAACATTCCCTTGTATGCTTTTGTCTTACTGTAAGTTCCGGATTTTCCCCGGCGCGCACTGCCCTTAATGCCTCCTCAACCGGAATGGTATACTGCTTTGCATCCTTTACACCCGGAATGCGCCGCACCGCATCGGAATGCCCCTGGCTGACACCCCTGCCCCAGAATGTGTAATCCTTTCCTTGCGGAAGGATTGCTTCAGCATAAAGGCGGTTTAAGGAAAACATGCCCGGATCCCATCCCGCACTAATGATGGCCACATGTCCTCCCTCTTTTGCCGAAAGATCCACATTTGCAAAATGTTCCGGGATGCGCGCATGTGTATCAAAACTGTCCACCACATGAAAATATTTCGCATACTCCGGTGTCTGCGCCGGTAAGTCGGTGGCACTGCCCCCACAAAGAATCATTACGTCAATCCGCTCCTTCCATTCCTTCGCTTCGGAAAGCGGACAAACGGCAGCTTCCTTTGTAAGGATGGATACGGTTTCCTTATCCCTGCGGGTGAACACTGCCACAAGTTCCATATCCGGATTCTGGCGGACCGCACATTCCACCCCGCGCGCAAGATTGCCGTAACCTAAAATTCCAATTTTTGTACTCATAAGAAATTCCCCTTTCCTTTATTATAGGAAACCTTATAAATCTTTTCTTTATAAGGTTTCCTTAGCCAATTTATACTTACGTCCCAAAAACTTTGCCAGACAAAATGCAAAACTTGTCATTTTATCCGACACTCCTCCTACTTTACCACAACTTTTTTCAGGCTTCAAGCTATTTTGTACGAAAAGCACAAATTAATTTCATTTCCTATAAAAAGGATGCAAAAGAAATCCATACAAAGGTTATGTTATAATGTAGTCTAACCGAAAAAATCCACAGTATATAGGTGAGAGGAGGTTTTACCAGATGGAAGATGAAAAAATTATCGCCCTGTTTTTTGCACGTTCTGAACAGGGCATCCGGGAACTGGATACAAAATACGGAACACTTTGCCGCAGACTTTCTTTCCGGATTCTGGGAAATCAACCGGATGCAGAAGAATGTGTGAATGATGCATATCTTGGGACATGGAATGCCATTCCACCCGCAACCCCCGAATTGCTTCCTGCCTTTGTCCTAAAAATTGTACGCAATATTTCACTTTGCCGCTACCGTGCAAAAACGGCTGCAAAACGCAGCAGTATGCAGGAAGTAGCTATGGAGGAGCTTGAGTTTATTGCCTGCGAGGACACCGTGGAAAATACGGTGGAAGCAAAAGAACTTGCGCGCATGCTAGAAGCTTTTCTCGACACACTGAACCAAAAAAACCGCGCTATTTTCCTGCGGCGCTACTGGTTTTATGAAAGCTGCGCAGAAATCGCCGCTAAGGTTGGTTTGAGCGAGAAAAATATTACTGTCCGCCTCACCCGCATCCGCGCCCAACTAAAAAAATATTTATTAGAAAGGGAGGTATCTCTATGAACCGGGATCTCTTTAATGAAGCAATGAATCAAATTGACGAGCGCTATCTGGCATGCTGCCTTGACGGCCAGCCACAGACAGCGAAAAAACATCCGGACTGCCTATCCGGTCTTCCTACTCGCTTTTCTTTGCGAAAACAACTGCGAAAATATGCTCCCGCCCTGATTGGAACGGTGGCCTGCGCCTGCCTGGCTACTGCGGTAATTCTTGTAAAACAGCGCCAGGGACAGCAAGAACCCTCCTGGCCGACCAAAATAATCCAGCTACAAGAAGGCGATATCCTTGATGAAATCTACAAAGTTCCTCACTGGGATGAAATGGAAATTTATGAACAATACTCAAATATCGAATGTTTTGGACGGCTCTACAATGTACAAAACGGAGTGATCAAGCCGGAGCAGCTTGGAAATGAACTTGGTACATTTACGGCACAGGGACAGGATGAATATGCATCTCTTGCGGGGGAGGATGCAATCCGCTTCCATCCTGCCACTGCCTATGAAATCACAGGTATCTCCCCCGACTGCGCTATCGCCATCCGCTATGACGGAAAAGATACTTACTATGCAGCGGTTAATTCAGGCTACCGCCCGGAAACACTTTCCGACTTCCTCTCGGACTTAAATTTAAAAGACACGCTGCAATTTAATTTTGTGGATTACGAATATTTCAAAAAATCCGGTGAATACTGCACTGTCCGTTTTGAAAATGTGGAAAATTCCAAAATTTGGGAACTCCTGTTGTCCAACGTCCAGGCAAAAAATGAATCCGGTGACTTTGGCTCTGACGGTACAACACTTCTTTCCCTCTCCGTGAGTATCCCGCTGCTCGGATGCGAAAATATTAGTATCACCCTGCATGAAGATGGCTATATTTTCACAAATATTCTTGACACGGAAAAGAAATTTTATATCGGGGAAGAAAATGCGCAGGCATTCTTCCGCTATGTCTTGGACGAATGTGAAGGATACGAACTGATTTTCGAATATCCGCAGGCAAAGGATGCAACAGAGTCTAATCCGACCGCAACCCTGACTCCCATTGCGCATCCAATGCATAATTAATATTTATTCCACTCTTTTTTATGCATAATACTGCGCCTGTGCATTCCAGAGTTCATAATATTTCCCGCCTGTTTCACAAAGCAGTTCCTCGTGCGTGCCGACCTGCACAAGCTTTCCATGGTCAAATACCGCAATCTTGTCGCAGAAGCGGCACGAGGACAGGCGGTGGCTGATATAGATGGCTGTCTTATCCCCCACAATCCCATCAAACTTCGCATAGATTTCCGCCTCGGCTAAAGGGTCGAGCGCCGCTGTTGGCTCATCTAGGATAATAAACGGAGTGTCTTTATACAATGCCCTGGCAAGGGCAATCTTTTGCGCCTCCCCGCCCGAAACATTGACCCCTTCCTGGTCAAAATCCTTGTAGATCGGTGTGTCAAGTCCTTTTTCCATTTTATTGTATCGCTCCCCGAAACCGACTTCATAAAGGAGCTGCCTTGCTTTTTCTCCATCCCATTCTGCCGCAGAAGCCACATTATTGCCAAGTGGAACTGCAAGAAGATTATAGTCCTGGAATACTACGGAAAACAGGTCAAGATACTGGCGATAGTTATATTTGCGGATATTAAAATCATTCATAAAGATCTCACCTTCCGTCGGGTCGTACAGGCGGCAGAGAAGTTTGATAAACGTTGTTTTCCCGCTGCCGTTTTCCCCGACCACCGCAAGGCGCTCACCCACCTTTAATTTCAGGTTGATATTACTCAGTGCATAAACTGTTTCCTTTCCCTTATCCCCCTCCTGTCTTCCCCCGGTTTCCGGCATACCATCTTCCTTTTTTGCCGTTTTTGCCAATGTACCTTCTTTTTCTTCTTCCTCCCCCGTCCCCGCATACGCAAAGCTAACATTCCTAAATTCAATCTCAAACTTTTTGTCGCTGCGCTTTTCCACCGAAAGATCGCCCTGATACATATCGTTTTTTATTTCAAAATACTCCAGATAGGTTGCAAGGAACTGCTCGTTTGTCTTTAGCGCGCCCAAACAATAGAAAAACCTACCGACACTGTCCGTTACCCTGCCTAAGCATCCCACATATTTAATTACACTGCCCACTGGGAACACTCCAAGCACACAGTAAAAACAAACCACAAGATAGGAACAGAGCTGGGAAAACTTAAACAATACCATCTCTGAAAGTGACAGCGTAAAAATCTTTTTGCGCACATTAGAAAATATCCGCAAATGATCTAAGTTGCTCTTTTCATTAATTTGGTTGACAAGCAACTGCTGGCTGTAAATGCGGTTGTCCGCCCCCGACATACGAAATCCGCCCCCCATGCGGTTTTCCTCTAACATCTTTGTGGACACACGCTCCCATGCCGCAGCGGTTTTTTCCATATTTTTCCCCTGCAAAATAAGATTGGCCGCCACAAACCCCACCAGCATAAGCATAAGCAAAATGCCAATCCATTCAAATGTCCCACCCGCAAGGAAAGAAATCATTTCAGCAAACATCACGGCGGAAAATACGATATCCAATACAGAGGAAAAAAGCATTTCAATCAGATTCCTCATAAGCACAACGCCATAACTGTTAATATAGGAATTTTCCCTGATTTTCCGCCGGAGGAAACGGATCTTAGGGTTCTCAATTTTATCATAGTCAAGCGAGAGTGTCTTATTGTAAAAAGCAGCCGCCTCGTTATTTTCAAGAATTTCCCGCGCTGTATCCGAACACCTGCGAAGATATGCCCCCGCCACCTGGATTACAAAATTTCCCAAAAGTGTGATCGCCACAAGAAGGTAAAGTTCCTCCCCCGTCTTTTTTTCATACAGTGCTGTCACAAGTTCGGCAGACATCCAGAGATTAAAATATGGTGAAACCCGCTCAAAAACAGATTTGAAAAAAATCAGCAAAAAATATTTTGGATGGTAGGCGTGATAATGTGCAAATGCCTTTTTGGTTATTGTATACCGATACATCTTTCCCTCTCATTCTGCCGCAGCAGCAGCGATATTTTCCTTATAATATTGGCTCTGTACCCTGAACATATAGGCGTACTGCCCATTTGCCTCCATCAGTTCCTTATGGCTTCCGCTTTCTGCAACCACACCATCTTCCAGTAAGATAATACGGTCGCAAAAGCGCGTCGAGGCAAAGCGGTGGGAAATATAGACTGAAGTCTTCCCGCAGGTTAGTTCCTGATATTTTAAATACAGGTTATTTTCCGCAATCGGGTCAAGTGCCGCCGTTGGCTCATCTAATACCAGGATTTTCCCGTCCTTATAGATAGCGCGCGCCAGCACAAGTTTTTGTAGCTCCCCGCCGGAAAAATCAACTCCGTCGTCATAGATTCCTTTCATCAGATGCGTATCCATACCGTTGGACAAAGTTTTTACTTTCTCATAAATACCTGCCTTTTCCATCGCCGTTTTGGCTTCTTCCCTCGCATTTTTTCTATTTAGGTCAGCACTCGCCACAAACTCGAAAACCGTAAATGCAACCGCCCGGATTTCCTGGAAAACTGCCGAGATCATGGTATAATATTCCATAATATTGTACTCGGAAATATTCCTTCCCCCCACGAGGATCTCCCCCTTCTCTGGCTGGTAAAGACCGCACAAAAGTTTGACTAAAGTGGTCTTGCCCGCGCCATTCACCCCGACGAGCGCCAACTTTTCCCCTCCCTCTATGGTCAAATTGATTCCTTTTAAAGTGTAGTCTTTTGCACCATCATAGCGAAACCATACATCCTTAAATTCCACCCTGACCGGGGCTTCTGGCAGCGCCGCTCCCTTTCCATGGTTAAAAATATTTGGAAAATCATAAAATTCCCTGTAGTAGGAAATTTTGTCCGCGCGCGTACAAAGATTTGCCACATCCCCTATAATACCCTGCAGGAACCCTGCAATGCCTCCCACCAGCCCAAAATAAAAGACAAACTCGCCCACGGTGATCCCACCGGAAAGCAAGACTTTTATCAGCACCAGATAGGCTGTGCCATTTTGCAAAACTGCCATCGCAGCAGAGAGGACGGAGGCGAAAAAACCGCGCAGGCTGCAGCGCTTATTCCACATCAAAATATACCCCTGATAATCCCGCATCATTTTTTCAAGCCAGCCGCCAAGCCCGTAAAGTTTAATATCCTTTGCGCGCGGAAAATCTTCAGAAAGATTTTGCAGATAAACTTTCTTGCGGTTTTCCTTCTCCCACTCTTTTTTATGTTTATCATAATATTTTGGCTGCAGGCGCGTTGTAAAATAGGATGCCACTGATACCATTGCCACTATCAGAAAAATAAGCGCGTCTAATACGGCAAGAAAGGAAGCGTAGGTAAAAAAAC
>CAMWUU010000082.1 GCA_947177515.1 uncultured Lachnospiraceae bacterium | reverse complement strand
CATGTTGGGAATCTCGGTGTTGCCCGGGGGGTGCGGCAAAGAGGAAAATTCTTCGCACGGCCAGAAAACGGTAGGCACGGATGGCAACACCGTGACCAAGGAACCCGTTACCGGCGGTGAAATCATTGTTGGAATTACCCAGGATCTTGATAGTCTTGACCCACACAAAGCACATGCGGCAGGAACTTTGGAAGTAATCTTTAATCTCTTTGAAGGCCTTGTAAAGCCGGATAAGGATGGAAATTTAGTTCCGGCGGTTGCAAGCGACGTTGCGATTTCGGAGGATGGCATGGCCTACACGTTTACTTTGCGTGAGGGCGTTACCTTCCATAACGGCGCGCCTGTAACAGCGGAGGATGTCGTATATTCTTTAAAGCGCAGTGCGGGGTTGCTTGAAACGGTCGATCCGGAGGTAATTGTGACATCCGCGCTTTCTTGTATCTCGGATATCACTGCATCAAAGGATGCATCCGGCAAGGATATCATCACGATAAGCCTTTCTTCGGCAAATACCGAATTGCTTGGGTACCTTACAAGTGCCATTATCCCGAAGGATTATGATAACCAGGCGGACCAGCCGGTTGGCACCGGTCCATTTAAATTTGTTTCCTACACGCCTCTTCAGAGTTTTGTTATGGAGAAGTATGCGGATTATTATGGAACTGCGCCGTATCTTGACAAGGTTACATTCAAAATTTATGCGGATACCAATACGGCATTTATGGAACTGCAGGGGGGCGGGATTGATGTTTTCCCGTATTTGACAAGCGAGCAGGCAAAGCAGCTTACGGATAACTATAACATAGAAAACGGCACGGCAAACCTTGTACAGGCGCTGTTTTTAAACCAGGCTAATAAGCCGTTTGATGATATCCGCGTGCGCCAGGCACTGTGCTATGCGATTGACCGTCAGCAGATCCTTGATATGGTGGCGGATGGCAAAGGCACGATTATTGGTTCTAATATGTTTGCAGGGTTTGCAAAATATTTCAATGCGGATGTGGTAAATATGTATCCTCATGATACGGCAAAGGCGAAGGAGCTTTTGGCGGATGCCGGTTACCCGGATGGTTTTGAGATGACGATCACGGTGCCAAGTAACTATCAGTTCCATGTGGATACCGCCCAGGTTATTGTGGAGCAGTTAAAGGAAGTCGGGATTACCGCGAAGATCGAGTTAGTTGAGTGGGGTTCCTGGCTTGAGAATACCTACCGTGGCAGGCAGTTTGAAACGACCATAGTGGGTCTTGATGCAAACCTTGCGCCAAGTGATGTGTTAAAGCGTTACCGCTCCACCGCGAGCAGTAATTTTGTCAGCTATGCAAACGAGGAATTTGACCGCGTTTTCGCGCTTGCGGTGGCAGAAACGGACGATGCGAAAAAAGTAGAATATTATAAGCAGTTGCAGGAAATCCTGGCACAGGATGCTGCTTCGGTTTATATCCAGGATCCAGCTTCCTATGTTGCGGTCAGCAAAAAGCTTTCCGGCTATACCTTCTATCCTCTTTATGTGCAGGATATGTCAAAGATATACTATGTAAAATAAAATTATTAAAGGAATGACCCGGAAAGGAGGAAGGTCTTGCGGTATTACTTAAAAAAAATTATTTCTCTCATTATGGTATTGTTCCTGATTATGCTGCTGACCTTTATCGCTTTCCAGGTTATCCCAGGGGATGGGGCAGTTACCCGCCTGGGGGTGGATGCGACACCCGAGGCCATCGAGGCATTAAGGGAGTCCCTTGGCTTGAATAAAAGCCTGCCCGCCCGCTTTTTTTCCTTTCTTGGCGGCGCGGTGCGGGGGGATTTCGGGATCTCCTACCACTACAGCAAGCCGGTCGGGGAACTTTTGGCGGCACGCCTTCCCGCCACGGTAGGGCTTGCCGTGATTTCGATCCTGTTTATTGTCGCGGTTTCCGTTCCACTGGGGCTTTTATGCAGCCGCAGGGAGGGCGGTGTGGCGGATCGTGTTATCACATTTGTAACGCAGACACTTATGGCAGTGCCGGCATTCTTTCTGGGAATTATTATTACCCTGGTATTCGGGCTGGCACTTAGGTGGTTTTCGCCGGGCGGGTATGTTTCGCCCGGGGAAGATTTTATGGGCTTTCTAAGCTATATGGTATTCCCGGCCATTTCGATTGCCATCCCGAAGATTGCGATGACCGTAAAATTCCTAAAGACTTCCGTGCTCAGGGAACTGAAACTTGACTATGTGCGCACAGCGCGCAGCAAGGGAAATACGGAGCGCGCCATCCTGTGGAAACATGTGCTGAAAAACGCCCTGATCCCGGTAATTACATTTATGGGGATGGTGATTGCGGATGTGCTTGCAGGCAGCATTGTGGTTGAGAAGGTCTTTAACCTGCCGGGGGTGGGCAGGCTTTTGATTACAGCCATCTCAAACAGGGATTATCCGGTGGTGGAGGCGGTTGTGGTCTATATTGCATCCGTTGTGCTGATCGTGAATTTTGTTGTGGATTTACTATATCAGAAAGTGGATCCGCGCGTGCGGATTGAGTAGGAGGAAGAACGGGAAGGAGCTGCGGGGAGTATGAAGAGCACAGAAAAAAAGCGCAGGCAGCCGAATACAGTAAATTGGAGCCTGGCCGTGGGCATCGCGCTGGTATCCGCGGTGCTCCTTTTTGTCTTTGTCGGGCTGTTTTATACACCCTATGACCCGATGGAGATGAGCATGGCTTTAAAAAACAAGCCGCCAAGTTTAAGCCATCCATTTGGTACGGATTATATGGGCCGGGATGTTTTAAGCCGCGTAATGGACGGTGCGGGGACAACGTTTTTGATCGGCGTGGTTACTGTGGTGATCGGGCTGGTGCTAGGAACGCTTGTGGGCGCTTTTACCGGATATTACGGCGGGCTGGCCGATGAGATACTAATGCGCCTGAATGACACACTGACCTCTTTCCCAAGCATCCTCTTGGCGCTTGTTTTTGTCAGTGTGATTGGTACGGGGAAATACAATATCATTATTGCACTTGGCGTGATATTTATCCCAAGTTTTGCACGTGTGGTGCGCAGTGAGTATATTGTGCAGAAAGAACTTGACTACGTAAGCAATGCAAGACTTTTGGGAGCGGGCAATTTGCGCATTATGTTTGTGCATATTTTGCCAAATACGGCACCGATCCTGCTTTCGTCCGTTACAATCGGCCTGAATAACGCCATCCTTGCCGAGGCGGGGATGAGTTATCTTTCGCTTGGTGTGCAGCCGCCCGATCCGAGTCTTGGGCGCATGCTCTCGGAGGCACAGGGCTATTTTATGAGCGCTCCGTGGGTTGCACTAGCCCCGGGGATGATGATTGTCCTTACTGTACTTGGGTTTAGTATGATCAGCGAGAATATCGGGAGAAGGGAGAGGGACTTTGGTGGAAAATGAAAGGCACTTGCTTGAACTTTGCGGGGTTTCCGTTGGTTTTCCGGAAAAAAGACGGGGATTAAAACTGGTTACGCAGGGAGTTTCACTCCATGTCAATCCGGGCGAGGCGGTGGGCATTGTCGGGGAATCCGGCTCCGGCAAGAGCGTGAGCATGCTAGCAAGCGTTGGACTCTTATCCGGTGGAGGCAGGATTGTGGAGGGAAGCGTGCGCTTTCTGCATGGGGAGAAATATATTGAACTAAATACCCTGGGGCAAAAAGAACTGAACGAGGTGCGGGGGGATGAAATTTCCATGATTTTCCAGGAACCCATGACTTCCCTGAATCCCTTGATGAGTGTCGGGCACCAGGTCGAGGAGATGCTTGTGCTCCATACGGACTGTGAGGCAGGGGAGCGCAGGGAAAAGGTTCTTGCCATGTTAAAAGAGGCAGGGCTTTCCGATGTGGAAGCGCTTTACGGGAAATACCCGCATCAGCTTTCCGGCGGTATGCGCCAGCGCGTGATGATCGCGATGGCAATGATACTGCGCCCAAAGTTGCTGATTGCGGATGAGCCAACCACGGCGCTTGACGTTACCGTGCAGGCAAAGATTCTAAAGCTTTTAAAGAAATTCCAGACGGAATATGGGACGGCGATCCTTTTGATCTCGCATGACCTTGGGGTAATCAAAAGCGTCTGCAGCCGCGCGGTGGTTATGTGTGGCGGGCGGGTTGTGGAGCAGGGTGGGGTAGAAAATCTGTTTGGGCAGCCAAAGGAGGATTATACCAAAAAGCTTTTGGCGGCGGCACTCGGTAAGGAGAACGTGTTAAGGCAAGCGCATACGCAAAACAGCGGGGAAGTCGTCGTGCGCGTTACGGATTATTCTGTATTTTATGAGGAGAAAGCACAGAAAACAAAAAGGGGGGCAGAAGGGGACTGCGATATGGCAGCAAAAAAAAGCGGCCTTTCCGCCCTGCTGTGCAAAAAGACGCGGCGCGAAGTGGTAAAGCATGTTTCATTTGAACTCTATGCGGGGGAAATTGTCGGGATTGTCGGTGAGTCCGGCTGCGGAAAATCGACACTTGCGAAAGCCCTTGCCGGTCTGAATCCCCTAACGGGGGGAACGGCATTTATCTCGTGCAGCCAGCCGCAGATGGTATTCCAGGATCCTTATGGAAGTTTAAACCCGACCAAAACAATTGGCTGGCTCCTGACCGAGCCGCTTCGCCTGCATCATGTAGGAACGAAGGAGGAACAGCGCAGGGCAGCCTGTGAGATGCTTGATAAGGTGGGACTTGGGGCAGAATACTATTCCCGTTATCCTGGCACCCTTTCCGGCGGGCAGCGCCAGCGGGTGGCTATTGCGATGGCCATTATGCTAAGGCGGCGTTTTATCCTGTTGGATGAGCCGGTTTCCGCGCTTGATGTGACTGTGCAGGAACAGATCCTGGTTCTTCTGGTTAAGCTGCAAAAAGAATTTGGCCTGACCTATCTTTTTATTTCGCATGATATGAACGTGATCCACCGCATCTGTGACCGTGTCTTTGTAATGTATGGCGGTGAGATTGTAGAGAGCGGGGAAGCCTTGCAGATTTTTGATAACCCAAAACATCCATATACGAAAAAACTATTGGGCGCGAGAGTATAGCCATTTTTTATACTGGTAAGTTTTTTCTAGTGATTGACAAGTGTTTTTCGATTTGTTAAAATATATAATGAAGCGCATGTAAGAGGATTGAATGATAGTGAAAACGCTGAATATTTAACTTCGAAGGAGAAACACTATGGGAAAAGTCTGTATAGACACAAGCAAGTGCGTGGGCTGTAATGCCTGCGTCAGGGTATGTCCGGTTCTGGATGCCAATATCGCGAAGACGGACAGTACAGGGCGGATGGTAATCAATATTGATGAGAAAAGATGTATCAAGTGTGGCGCCTGCATCAGCGCTTGTTCACATGGTGCCAGAACCTATGAGGATGATATTGATGCATTTATGCAGGATTTGAGTGAAGGACAGGAAATTGTACTCCTTGCTGCGCCTTCCATCAAAATTGGTTTTGAGGGAAACTGGAGGCATGTGCTCCAGTGGTTTCGAAACCGCGGGATAAAGAAGATCTATGATGTGTCCTACGGCGCAGATATCTGTACTTGGGCACATCTGCGCTACCTGCAGCAGCATCCGGATGCAAAACTGATCTCACAGCCATGTGCGGCGGTGGTGAATTACATAGTAAGGCATAAGCCGGAGCTTTTGCCGCATTTATCGCCGATCCACAGCCCGCTGCTTTGCCTGGGGATTTATCTGCGCCATGTGCTCGGATATAAGGGCAAACTGGCAGCCGTTACGCCTTGTATTGCCAAGGGGGATGAGTTTAAGGAAACCCGCGTCATCGATTACAATGTGACGATGGAGCATTTAAGGGATTATTTTAAGATAAACAAAGTTGACCTGCCAACGGTAAAAATTTACAGTCCATTCGAGTTTGACGGGGATATTGGCCTAGAGGGTGCAATCTATCCAAGACCGGGCGGATTAATGAAAAACCTGCAGATCCATAACCCAGATCTTAGTGTTATCTCCTCCGAAGGGACGGAGCGCCTGTATGATGATTTGGATTTATATCTGAAACAGCGTGAAAAGGACTTGCCGGCAGTTTTTGATGTGCTTAGCTGTAAAGATGGCTGTAATGGCGGTCCTGCGACCGGTGTGGATTACCATTGCTTTGCTATCAATAATATTATGTACGATGTTGAGAAATACGCGCGCAACGTGCGGCGCAAGAACGTGACACGGCGCGGTGAGGATCTGCAGTTTGCCGAATTTGATAAAAAACTAAGGCTCAGTGATTTCCTTCGCAGGTATGTAGCGAGCGAAGTGAAGGATATCCCTGTAACGGAGGCGGAGATCGAGAGGGCGTACCGCGTGATGGGCAAGACAACGGATGAGGAGAAGCATTTTGACTGCCATGCATGTGGTTATCGTACCTGCCGTGAGATGGCGATCGCCCTGGCTAAGGGAGTCAACGAAAAGGAAAACTGCCATCAGTATATTATTACTTCCGTCGGTGCGGAGCGCCAAAAAGTGGAACAGGTCAACCGCAGGGTTCATGAGATGAACGGGAACCTGAGCGATGTATTTGAACAGTTAAATACTAATATTTATCAGATTAAGGGGGAGGCGGATTTAATCCGTGAAACAGGCTTGCATACTTCTGAGAAGATGGGGATCCTTACGGAGCATATGAGCAAGCTTGCCAGCCTGAACGAAGGTTTGAGGGAATCGGCGGGACGCATTACGGACAGTATCGAGAGTTACAATATAATGACGCGGGATGTGGAAAAGATTGCAGGTAAGATTAATCTCCTGTCGCTAAATGCTGCAATAGAGGCAGCAAGGGCGGGGGAGGCCGGCAACGGTTTTGCTGTGGTTGCCTCCAATATCCGGCAGCTCTCAGACAGCTCAAAGTCAGCCGTGTCTTCCGCAAAGGAAAACGACGAGGCAATACGGGATGCCATTGACGCAATCTCGGATGTGATCGAGAAGTTTAACAGTACGATTACCGAAACGCTGGCTTCTGTAAAGGATGCGATCCAGAATGTTGACAAGACCACGGAGAATGGGAAGGCAATACAGGAGTCCATGGATCTTGTATCAAAAATGGCGGATGATGTCAAAGACGTGATCCATGAAACCAATGTAATATTAAACTAATCTGCTGCAGTGCAGATAAGTACGGGCGGCTAAGCGGGTAGCTTGGCCGCCTGTTTATGAGGGCGGCAATTTATAAGGCGGATGGGGCAATGTACCTTGATAGAAAGCGGGCACATGGGCAGATGCGCAGGAAGGAAAAAGTGTGAGGTGAGCGGAAAGGTTTATGGTAGTTAAGTACATAAAAAAATATTGGGTAAGTTACCTGCTCGGGATGCTTGTCCTGCTGGTGGTGGATTACCTGGGGCTTTTGATACCGGAGTACACCGGCGATGTGACGGATGGGCTGATCGCGGGGATGGATATGGCGGGTGTCATATCATTGATTGGCAGGATCCTGCTTGTCGGCGGGCTGATGGCATTAGGGCGTTTCGGGTGGCGCTATTATATTTTTGGTGCAGCAAGAAAGATTGAATATGAACTGCGCGGTGAGATGTTTTCACATCTGTCCACACTCTCGATGCGCTATTACAATGAAAATAAGACAGGTGATTTGATGGCACATTTTACAAACGACCTTGCGGCCATCCGCATGTCGCTTGGACCTGCGGTTATTTCGACTTTTGATGCTGTTGTGATGACGGTTATGGTTATCGCAAAAATGATCGTGCATGTCAATCTCAGCCTGACACTGCTTGCCTGCATACCAATGACGGTTATTCTCTTTGGCGGGATCTATTACGGAGGGGCGGCACAAAGACGCTTTGCCAAAAAGCAGAAGGCATTTTCTGATATGACCGACCAGGTGCAGGAGAGCGTTTCCGGCATCCGCGTTATCAAAGCCTTCGTGCAGGAGGAGAAAGAGAAAGCGGCATTTGCTGTAGCAAACCGGAATAATAAAGAAATGAATTTGAGCGTTGTGAAACTCCAGGCCATTGTGATGCCGCTGCTTGATGTGATTGTTGGCATTTCGAGCGTGATCGCGCTTTTGTACGGCGGGAAACTGGTGCTTAAAGGTACGCTGACCCCGGGACAGTTCGTATCCTTTACCTCGTATGTGGGGATGCTTGCCTGGCCAATGATTGCGGTTGGGGATAGCATCAATTCCTTTTCGCAGGGTTTAGCCTCAAAGGAGCGGGTGGAAGCAATTTTTGCAAAAAAACCGGAGATTGTGGATGGTGCGCAGGTGAACCGGGAAATTGGATCACTTTTAGGAGGGATCTTAGTAAAAAACCTGACTTTTGCCTACCATCCGGAGGCAGAACCTGCACTAAAAGATCTGTCAGTCGAGATCAAACCGGGGGAAACCCTTGCCATCCTCGGACGCACCGGGAGTGGGAAAACTACCTTTGCCAACCTTCTTGTGCGCATGTATGATGTGGAAAAAGGGCAGATTTTTATGGATGGGCATGCCATTGGGGAACTTCCGCTTTCGGTATTGCGCGAATCCATTGCCTATGTCCCGCAGGATAATTTTCTCTTTTCCGATACCTTGCAGACAAATATTGCTTTTGGTGTAAGGAAGCTATCCGATGTGCCAGAGGAGGTGTTTGAGGAAGGAGCGGCGGGCACAAAAATTTTTATGTCCCGCAAGGAGCGCCTTGAGGAATATTTAGAGCGCGATTTCTTCCAGTCCAAAAATCGGATGGATGAAGCATATGGGGATCTTGCAGCGGTGACGGAGGCGGCAAAACAGGCCTGCATCCACGACAATATTATGGATTTCCCTAAAAAGTATTCCACAATGGTTGGGGAGCGCGGCGTTACGATTTCCGGCGGGCAAAAGCAGCGCAGTTCGATTGCCCGGGCACTGATGAAGGATGCGCCGATCCTGATCTTAGATGACTCGCTCTCCGCAGTGGACACCGATACCGAGGAAAAAATTTTGGAGGCATTAAAGAAAAACCGTGCAGGTAAGACGACCATTATTATCGCGCACCGTATTTCGACCACGCAAAATGCTGACCATATTATGGTTCTTTCGCATGGGGCGATGGCAGAGTACGGCACGCATGGGGAATTGCTTGCAAAGGGCGGTATCTATGCGAAACTTTACGAAAAACAGCAGCTTGAAAAGCAGTTGGAAACCGAGTAGGGAGGCAGCGATGGACAGGAAAGAGATTGAACTGGAGAAATCGGCATCGCGGGGCGTGTTTTCACGCCTGCTTGGCTATGCGAAGCCGTACATACTCTGGATGGCGGCAGCGCTTTTTTTGGTGCTTGTTATCACGGTGCTTGAGTTGTACCGCCCAGTGATTATGGGAGAGGTGATTGACCTGTTTATGGAAGATGCCCCATTTTCGGAAGTACGGCGCTGTGGATTGATTTATCTGGGGGTGCTGCTGCTTGGCTTTGTCTGCAATTTTTTGCAGACCTGGGTTTTGCAGATGACAGGGCAGAATATTATCTACAATATCCGCGAGGAGGTCTTTGACCATATCAACAGGCTTTCGCTGCGCTTTTTTGACATTACGCCGGTCGGGAAGATTGTGACACGCGCGACAAATGATGTTGAGGCGCTGCATGAGATGTACGCAAATATTTTGGTGCGCCTGATCAAAAATACGGCAACCATTATCGGGCTTGCGGTGGTTATGCTGATGTTAAATGTAAAAATTGCGCTGTTCGCGTTTGCGCTCCTGCCATTTATTGTGGGGTTGACGGTTCTATTCAAACGGATATCCCGGATGACCTACCGCATTACCCGTACAAAGATCACAGCATTAAATACCTATCTTTCCGAGCATTTATCGGGAATGAAAGTGATTCAGATCTTTGCGCGGGAGAAGGAGAAAAATGCAGAGTTCGGCAGGAAAAATAAGGATCTGTATCGGGCAAATTACCGTGAGATGATGGTTTTTGCGG
Organism: uncultured Lachnospiraceae bacterium; assembly: GCA_947177515.1. Lineage (GTDB taxonomy): Bacteria > Bacillota > Clostridia > Lachnospirales > Lachnospiraceae > RGIG4057. The sequence continues at coordinate 1,166 of CAMWUU010000082.1, read as the reverse complement.
TGTTTCGTCCAAGTATTTACTTCCTCTCGATTGTCGCGCTGTCCATTATTATATGGACGGGTTCCTCCTCGGTTATCAAGGGGGCGATCACGGTTGGGACATTGTATACATTTATCCAGTATATCAATTCATTCTTCCAGCCGATTCAGGAACTGGCGGAGCAGTTTGGTACACTTCAGTCGGCAATGGCATCGGCGGAGAAAATTTTTACCTTGCTTGACGAGAAGCCGATGATTGAGAACCCGCCTCATCCGGTTGATCCGGGGCAGGTGCGCGGGCGCATTGTATTTGACCATGTCTGGTTTGCCTATCAGGGGGAGGAATGGATCCTAAAGGATGTCAGTTTTACGGTGGAGGCAGGTTCGCGCGTGGCGTTCGTCGGGGCGACGGGTGCGGGGAAATCCTCGATCTTAAACCTGATTGGAAGGTATTATGATATCCAGAAAGGAAAGATTACGATTGACGGCATTGATATAAGGGAGATAGATAAGGATAAGCTGCGTGCTGCCATTGGGCAGGTGCAGCAGGATGTCTTTATTTTTACGGGGGATATCAGCAGCAATATCCGTCTGCGCAGGGAGGATATCACGGATGAGGATATTGTGCGTGCGGCAAAATACGTGAATGCGGATGATTTTATTTCTCATCTTCCAGGCGGCTACCATGAGCCGGTTACGGAGCGCGGCAGCACCCTGTCCGCAGGTCAAAGGCAGCTCTTATCGTTTGCTAGGACTCTCGCCTATAATCCGGTGATCCTGGTTATGGACGAGGCGACCGCCAATATTGACACTGAAACCGAGCTTTTGATCCAGGAGGCACTTGAAAAGCTGATGCAGGGCAGGACAACAATCATGGTCGCGCACCGTCTTTCCACAATACAGCACGCGGACAAGATCATTGTTATGCACAAGGGGGAAGTAAGGGAGAGCGGAACGCACCAGGAGCTGCTTGCAGCAGACGGGATTTACAAAAAACTGTACGAACTGCAACTGCACACAGAGAAAAATATAAGTCCGTAAAGCGCCGGGAAAGAGGTTCTTAGAGCGAAGCGTACAGGTTCACTTTCCCTGGGAGGGGTGCTTTGCGGAGTGATACGGGACTTTTAATACAGTATAAGTCCGTAAAGCGCCGGGAAAGAGGTTCTTAGAGCGAAGCGTACAGGTTCA
>CAMWUU010000081.1 GCA_947177515.1 uncultured Lachnospiraceae bacterium | reverse complement strand
TTCTAAGGATATCCAATAAAATAATTTATTGGAGGAGGACTCTTATGGAAGCGGATTACTTAGCGATTGGAAAAAGGATAAAACAGCTCCGAAGGGAGCAGAACATGTCCCAGGAAAGATTGGCATTGCAAATTGAGGTTTCAATCCCGCATATGAGCAATATTGAGAATGGAAAAACAAAATTCAGCCTTCCTGTACTGATCAGCCTTGCGGATGCGCTGGATGTGACACCGGATGCGTTGTTGGTTGGTCTTGACGGCGGGAATGTTGAAAGAGGCAGGTTTATCAGGGAGATCGCCGGACAACTTGCGGATTGCAATGAGGGGCAGATGGAGTTATTAATGGAAATGTTTATAAGCTTTAAAAAACTTTTACAGCGGTATGAAGAGTGTGTGACGCAGCAAGAGGAAGGAATAGAACTTTCTGATCTTATATAGGAAGAAGATGCAGTAGTATTATTATTTTGTAGTAAATTAGTAAAAAGATTTTATATATTGGAGTAGTAAAGGGAATGGCAGGAACCAGCCATACAGTAATTTTATATTCGTATATGACAGCTTATTTTTTAGCTGTTTCCGATGCAATATGATATTTAGCAGGCTAAATATTATATTGCAATGGAAAATTTTTACGATGAAAAACAGGGCGAAAGTATTATGGTTCTTCTAGTAGTACTATCGTTTCATCGTGAACGTATCTATATTATAACGCATCCTGTCCCACCTCTTTAGGTGGGGGAGGATGCCACTATAACAGGAGGTAAAATTAAAATGACCCAACCCAGAATAAAAGGATGGATGTACGGTACAGCATTTAGCGTGGTATTTTTGCTAATCTGCGTGTTTGCGTTCCCTCTTTTGGTGCAGGGGGCACCGGAGGGGGAGAATATCTTAGAAGTGGAAGCCGTTCCGGGCTGTTCTGCAAAGGAACTTCAGGCTTTGTTAGACTCAAACGCAGAGGGAAGGTATGATACGCTAATAGTTAATATCCCGGCGGGAACTTACGAGTTAAACAGCACACTTTACATATCTTCTGGTACAACCATACGTGCTTCGAAGGAAGCCTATCTAATCAAGCAGCGGGTATATGGCGCAGTGCTTGAGGGGAAGCTTGTAGATGATGCGGGAGGCTATGGCGGATGCCATGATATTACCATAGACGGCGGTGTATGGGACAGTAAGCCGGTTATGGATGGGAAGGAAGGAACGGAAACATTCCGCTTTATCCACTGCAGCAATGTGACCGTAAAAAATGCCGTGCTCTGCAATGTTCCGGAGGGAAGCCATCTAATGGTGTTTGCTGGGACAAAAGCTGCCTTGGTGGAGAATTGCGAGTTTTATGGCTACGGCAAGGGCAGGGGAGGGAAACTGCCAAAGGAAGCAATCCAGCTTGATATTGCGCATGATGTTGGGACAACACCGACAATGCAGAAAGTTTTATGGGATGAGCTGCCTTGCCAGGAAATTACCGTACAAAACTGCAATTTCCACGATTTTTCGCGCGCATTTGGCAGTCATACAACAGTAAAGGGGATTTATCATAAAGATATTGTACTGAAAAACAACACCATAAAGAATATGTCGGATATTGCGTTTAAGCTCTTTAACTATGTTGATACAACGGTGGAGGGAAATACCTTTTCGGATTGTACCTTTGGCGTGTTTGCCTATACATGGCTGGACTATCAGGATAGTAAAACGGAGGGGCAGATGTTTTTAGAGCCATTAAAGGAAAGGGAACTTCTTCTTCCGGAAAAATGTAATATTCTGATACAAAATAATACATTTGATATGGGGAAAAGCACGGGGGATGCTGTGCGGGTCTGCGGCTCTAGTGAGATTCCAGTACCGAATGCCACAGTGAAGGAGAATAAGATTTCTGGCGGGCGATACGGGGTATTCGCCACCCATGCCCCGGGGGTGGCCGTTTCAGGCAACCAAATCCAGGGGACAAAAGCAAATGGTGTTTTACTGGAGCAGGAATGTAGTGGGGCGTATGTACGCGACAATATAATTGCGGATGCGGGAGGAAAAGCAGCAGTTGGGATATATACTGGTTCGGATGATACCACTGTATCAGGGAATCACATTACTAAACCAGCAGGAGCCGGGATTCTTCTCTATGATAACGTTAAAAATTGCATGGTCGGGGCGAAGAAGAAAGGAACAAAAGATACGGATAGGAACTGGATTGTAAATCCGGGGACGATGGGGATCCATATCTCGGAGGGATGTTCCCAAAATACCGTCCAGTATAATAAGGTAGAAAACAGCGAGCAGGCAGGAGTCTGGGTATATTCTTCCCAGAATAATAAGGTATCGTATAATACAGTGGTTTCCCCGAAACAGGCCGGAATCCATATAACAGGAAAAAGCTCTGGCAATACCGTTAGTGGAAACACGGTAACGAAACCGGGGACGGACGGTGTGCGCCTGCATGATTCTGAAAAATGTAATGTGGCATCCAATACGGTAACGAAGCCTGGAAAAAATGGTGTGAATGTAACGGAGAAAAGTAATAAATCGGTAATCCAGAAAAACAAGATTATATCAGCGGGAGAGGATGGAATCTGGGTTTCCGGCAGTACAGGCTGCACGGTTTCTTCAAACAATATTAAAGAATATGCCGTGGCGGCGGAGAAAAATTATGGGATTGGCATTTACCAGTCCGGCGGTACAAAGTCAGCAAATACAAAGGTGGAAGGCAATACAATCGTTGGTTCTGGAAAAAAGACGGGGAATAATGCGATCCATGTGAGTACCTCGGATTATGTAAAGATAAGTAAGAATAAAATTAAGACCCCGGCAGGATATGGAATCTATATTTATAAAGGAAAGTATGGAATAGTCAACACAAACCAAGTCACAAATCCTGTAAAAGGTGGTATTTATGTAACAACTGCCAGCGACCAGGTAAAGATCACGGATAATACGGTGTTAACCCCGGGGGATACAGCGGTTATGACTTACCAGGCGGAGGGTTCCTTAGTAACGGGTAATATCGTTAAAGTAACCGGGGGGATAACCGCTATCCGCATCAGCCAGTCCGATAACACGGCGGTAAAGAAAAACAGGATAACCGGAGCCGGGGAGAAGGAGGCAGTATGGATTACTGGCTCGAAAGGCTGTACACAAGAGGAGAATACAGTGGATTAGGAACGGGAAAACTTAAAAAAAAGCTTGCAATTTGGAAAAATCTATGATACACTATTCCCTCGTGAGACATTAATTTTTCCTTGCTCCCATTTTTGGGGGCCAGAGACCAGAAGGAGGTGCAGACAACTATGAATCAGTATGAATTAGCCTTAGTTGTAAGTGCAAAGATCGAGGATGAGGCCAGGGCGGCAGTTGTAGAGCAGGCGAAAGAGCTTGTTACCAGGTTCGGCGGCAATATCACGAACGTGGAGGATGCCGGAAGAAAGAGGCTGGCTTATGAAATCCAGAAGATGAAAGAAGGACATTACTATTTCATCCAATTCGACGCGGATGCGACAACGCCAAATGAGATCGAGCAGAGAGTTCGTATCATGGACAATGTCATCCGATTTTTGTGCATTAGACGGGACGCTGAGTAAGGAATCTTCAATGGAGGTAATTCCGTTATGAACAAAGTAATTTTGGTAGGAAGATTGACAAGGGACCCGGAGATCAGATATTCCCAGGGAGCCAACGCCATGGCAATCGCGCGTTTTTCCATCGCGGTGGATCGCAGGTTTAAGCGTGAGGGTGAGCCGGATGCCGATTTCTTTAACTGCTCTGCTTTCGGGAAGCAGGCAGAGTTTGTAGAGCGCTATTTAAAACAGGGAACCAAGATGGTTGTTGTGGGGCGCATCCAGAATGATAATTATACAAACCGGGACGGCCAGAAGGTTTACAGTGTGCAGATTATGGTGGACGAGCTTGAGTTTGCTGAGAGCAAAAATGCATCGGCGGGCGGAGGTGACGGCTCTTTTGCGCAGCCTGCTGCAAGACCGACCCCAGGTGCGGCGGCGAACGATGGCTTTATGAATGTGCCGGAAGGCATTGACGAGGAGCTTCCGTTTAACTAGTGTTTTAAGGATTGGATAAGGAGGAGATAGATATGCCATTCAATAAGGAAAAGAGCGCTGATAAGGGCGACACTTCCATTAAGAGAAGGGTAACCCGCAGAAGGAAAAAGGTTTGTGTATTCTGCGCTGACAAAACAAGTGCAGGAATTGATTATAAGGATGTAAACAAACTTAAGAGGTTTGTTTCCGAGCGGGGCAAAATCCTTCCAAGAAGGATTACCGGTAGCTGCGCAAAGCATCAGAGGGCTCTTACCGCAGCCATTAAGCGTGCGCGCCATGTGGCATTGATGCCGTACACATTGGAGTAAAATTTTTACAAGATAAAAAACACCGCAAACGGCGAAAACCGTTGCGGTGTTTTTTTCTGTGTACGGACAAAAAGTCTACCTCTGCCCTGGCAGACAGGCACAAAGGGATAAAAAGCAAGGTAATATGAGTTTCCCCATTTTTTCCTGTCCGCTTTCTGCAAAGTCCCATAAATACGAAACGAATGGGTCTTGCAGCAGGCTGCGCAATGGTCAGTTGTGATAGTCCCTTTTATGAAAAACACTGATTTTATGCAAGTTTTAGAGGTACAAAATTCAAAAATGAGGAAACTCAAACAAGGTAATCATTGACAAAATTGTATGATTAAGTTAAGATATGAAAGAAGGGGACGGGTGGAAAGCGGAAATCTTATGTAACAGGAGGGTTTATGGGAGAAGAAAAGAAGATGTTGAGCCTGGTAGTGCCAGCCTACAATGAGGAGGCAGTTCTTGAAGTCTTTTACCGTGAAACGGAACGGGTCACTGCCCGGATGGATGTAGAAATCGAGTATCTTTTTGTAGATGATGGTTCAAAGGATAGGACACTTGATATTCTGCGGGGTCTTGCAGCCAGGGATAAAAGGGTTCACTATGTGTCGTTTTCGCGCAATTTTGGCAAGGAGGCGGCGATTTATGCAGGGCTTCAAAATGCGGTGGGGGATTATGTGGTTATTATGGATGCAGATCTGCAGGATCCGCCGACACTCCTGCCACAGATGCTTGAGGCAGTGGAGGAGGGAGGATATGACTGTGTGGGTACAAGGCGGGTTTCAAGGAAGGGTGAGCCGCCGGTACGCTCCTTTTTTGCAAGACTTTTTTATAAGCTGATTAACCGCGTATCAAAAACGGAGATTGTGGACGGTGCACGTGATTACCAGCTTATGAGCCGCAAGGTCGTGAATGCGATTTTGTCCATGGGGGAATACAACCGCTTTTCCAAGGGAATTTTTGGATGGGTTGGTTATCGCAAGCAATGGCTGGAGTATGAGAATATTGAGCGGGCGGCAGGGGAAACAAAATGGTCGTTCTGGAAATTATTGCTCTATGCGGTTGACGGAATTATCGCATTTTCAACTGCTCCACTTGTGCTATCGTCGGTGCTCGGTTTCCTGTTCTGCTTTATCGCCGTGATAATGACAATCGTGATCGTTATAAGAACCTGTGTTTTTGGCGACCCGACACCGGGCTGGCCTTCCCTGGCATGCATTATAATTTTTGTAGCGGGAATCCAGCTCTTTTGTTTGGGCATCCTGGGGCAATACCTTGCCAAAGCGTACTTAGAAACAAAGAAGCGTCCGATTTATCTGGTTTCGGAGCAGGTACTTGGGGAGAGGCTGCCGCGCGGTGGGAGGGACATTTCATTGTGTAGCGGAAAGAAGATTTTATTAAGCGACGGTGGGGATAATGATTTAGGTAGGTAACTGGATCCGCTGCGCAGGCTAAAAAGACAGGAAACAGGGCGGATAAAACTTTTGGCTGGAGGAGCCATACTGCGGAAAGGAAGTAATGGATGAGAACGGGAGAACATAAAGGACGGCAGAAAGCAAAATATTTTTTACTGTACACGGTAATATTCCTGCCGATGGTCTGGCTGGTATTTCGGTATTTCTTTCATGGCAACCGGACTTTTGTATGGATGCCGGATGGATGGCGGCAGCATTATAAAGGGCTTTTGTATTACTCTGAATGGATACGGGAAGTTTTTAAGCGGATTTTTGTGGAACACAGCCTGGAACTTCCCGCCTACAGTTTCAGTATTGGTTACGGTTCGGATGTGCTGACCACACTACACTATTATGCGATTGGTGACCCGCTTACTTTGCTGGCGGCTTTTATTAAAGAAGAGCATATGCTTTTTTTCTATGAATTTTTGCTTGTATTGCGCCTTTATCTTGCAGGAGCCGCATTCTCGTGTTATTGTTTTTATCGCGGAAGGAAAAATACCTGTGCAGTGCTTGCGGGGGCGTTCGTCTATCTCTTTTGTGGTTACGCTCTTTTTGCAGGGGTGCGCCATCCATATTTTATTAATCCGATGATCTATCTGCCGCTCTTGTTGACTGGTGTGGAAAGGTTTTTAAAAGAAAGGAAGGCAGGAGTCTTTGTCGGGAGCGTGTTTCTTTCTGCGGTAAGCAATTTTTATTTCTTTTACACCCTTGCCTTTTTTACGGCATTGTATGTTTTCTTCCACCTGGCTGTCCGATACCGGAAAAAAGAATGGAGGACGGCGCTGTGGGAAGTGCTAAGACTGGCCGGGTATGCATTGGTTGGTGTGATGATGGCGGCGGCAATCCTGTTGCCGGTAATCTTAATGTTTATGGGCAATTCACGTCTTTCAACCGGTTATGCATTTGAAGCGTTTTATGGCAGCCGGTACTATGGATCTTTCCTGCCTGCGTTTTTATCTTATGGAACTCCGGGTTCCTGGTGTCGGATGGGGTATGCGGGAATTGCCGTTGTGGCGCTTTTTTCGCTGTTTTCCGGAATTTATAAAAGGAAGGATGGGGAGAAAGGAAGCCTCGATATCCATCGGCTGGCGCTTGGGGCGGCCTTTTTGCTGCTCACCCTCTTTCTGCTCCTGCCTTTCTTTGGGTATGCCCTGAATGGGTTTGCCTATGTTTCAAACCGCTGGGAATATAGCTATAGTATGCTGGTTGCTTTTATTGTTGTAAAGGAATGGGATAGGATATTTTGTTCCAGTTTAAAAAAGCTGCTATTTATGGCAGGATTCACAGCGCTGTATGCAGGAATCAGTATTCTTGCCGCGAAAAAATTTGCCCCGGAAATGGAAGTTAATGTATGGATGGCATCCGCTGCCCTGCTTGCTACTTTTCTTGTATTGGCGATTGTGTATGCCTTTAGAAATCGCCCTCAGGCTGGCCGAAAGGGTATTTTTATAAGAGTGGTAAAGACAATGCCACTTATTTTCCTGCTTGGGAATATTGTGGCTACCGCCCACTGTTCCTATTCGCCAGGGCAGGGGGATTATGCCTCTGAGTTTAAGCGCAGAAGCCGTTTTGCTAAGGATTTTGTAAAGTCCGAGGCCGGTGCCGTACTGGCAGCAGCTAAAGAGGAACAGGAATTTTACCGTTACACCGGGCGGGACTTAATTCCTAATGCCTCACTAAAGACCGGGGTGCACAATACCCAGTTTTATTGGAGCCTTGGCAATGGTGTAATAGCAGAGTATTTTGCGGAGCAGGGACTAACGGAAAACACTACCTTTAATTATATGGGGCTTGACGACCGGGCAGCGCTTTGCGCGCTTGCCGCAGTAAAATATCATGTGACTGTGGAGAGCGGGGAGGGTTATGCGCCCTATGGGTATGAAAAGGAGGAACTTGGCGAAGAATACGAAAAATATCATATATCACGCAATACGCTTGCCCTGCCGCTTGGCTATACTTACGAAAACTATATCCTTTACGAAGACTATGCGCCGCTGTCCGCACTGCAAAAACAGGAAGCACTTTTGCAGGGTGCGGTGCTAAGCAAAGCGCTGGAGGGGCTTGAGGAAATAGAGCCGGTTAATACGGGTGTGGAACGGGAATTTACTGTAAGTTATGATAAGAAAAAGGTTTCGGAAACAGAGAACGGTTTTCTTGTAAAGAAGAGGAATGCCACGGTAACTTTTGAATTTGATGGATTGCCGGAATGTGAAACATATCTGGTAATTTCTGGTCTGTATTATGACTGGACGGATCTTGATGGTTATAAGGATATTGAACAGAAAATGACAATTTCTCTTGTGGCGGAGGATGAGGACGGCGGGACAGTAAAAAAGGATTTAAAGTATCTTGGTGCATCGCAGGAACATTACAGCGGACGGCATGATTATTCCATTAACCTCTGTTATAGCGGGAAGAGAAAGGTTTCTGTATCCCTTACCTTTCCGCGTGCCGGGACGTATCGGATGGATCAGGTACAGATAATCTGTCAGCCAATGCAAAGTTATGAAGAAGCAGTTCTTAGGCTTTCTAAGGAAAGCCTGCAGGAAGTGGAACTTAATGAGGATAATAAAGTCCATGCAACCAGCCATATTAGCGGGAAAATTACATTGTCCGAGCCTAAGCTTTTGTTGCTTGCCATCCCGTATGCGGATGGGTGGAGTGCTTATGTGGATGGAAAGCCACAGGAGATTTTGCAGGCAAATACCATGTTCTGTGCACTTTTTCTTCCGGCAGGGGAGCATGAAATAGTGTTGCGCTACCGCACGCCGGGACTTGTGGCGGGGATTGTGGTATCCGCTGTCGGGATCTTAGTCTGGGTGTGTCTGGCGCTGCCAAAAACAAAGCGTTTCATACGGATTGGGTCGGGCGGGCGATCAAAAAAACAATCGCCTGAGAATCCAGATTCTTAAGGAAATCCATCCCCTTTAGGGGATTTCCCTTTAGGGGATTTCCTCTGATTTTTGCTTTGAAATAAGGCTACCGCAATCCCACGGGCTTTAGACGGTGGGTTAGGGTAGCCCAAAAGGGTGGTTTGTGTTATACTTGCATCATGGGAACAAGGAAATAAGTTTTGAGGAATCTGATATAGGGCAGGGACTGCCCAAATTAACGCCTGTGCAGATAGTAGGTTGCGAGGTCTGCGAAGCAGGAAGCCCCGGGCTTTAGACAATGGGTAGTCCATTTAAGTTCGTGCAGGAAATTTTCTAATAAGTATTTCGAGAATTATAAAAAGGAGGAGCAGCCATGTTTAAAATATATATGACGGATAACAATGTAATTCATGAGGAAGAAAAGGCCGAACCTGGCTGCTGGATCCATATGGTGCACCCGACAGTGCAGGAATGTGAACAGGTATGTGGGATGCTTGGCGTAAAGATTGATACGGTGGATCTGATGGCAGCGCTAGATGAGGAGGAGAGTGCGCGCATAGAGTTGGAAGAGGGTTACACTTTGATTCTTGTCGATATCCCAACCCTAGAGCTGCGGCATGAGAAGGAGGTTTACACCACCATCCCGCTTGGCATTCTTCTGACACAGCAGCATATTATCACAGTCTGCGGCAAGGAAACGCCGATTTTGCAGTTTTTCCAGACAGGCAGGACAAAGGAATTCAGCACAAAGAAGAAAATGCGCTTTGTCTATCAGATTTTATTCCGGATTGCGGCACTTTACCAGAATAATCTGCGCATAATCGATAAGAAGAGGATTGCGATTGAGGGGAAAGTCGAGGGGGATACGGAGGATTTTGACCTGATTGAGCTGCACGAATTAGAATCCACACTGGTCTATTTTGCAACCTCCCTGCGTGCGAATGGAGTTGTCCTTGACCGCCTTACACGCTACAAACGTTTAGAGCAGTACCCGGATGACCAGGAACTGCTCGACGATGTGATTATTGAGAATAAGCAGGCGATAGAGATGACCTCGATTTACCGCGACATTATCAATGGGACGAGGGAACTTCTCTCCTCCATTATTGATAACCGTCTAAACAATGTGATGAAATACTTAGCAACCATCACCATTATTATGGCGATCCCAACGATTATTTCCGGATTTTACGGGATGAATGTTACGAATAACAGCATCCCTTTTGCAGCGCATCCGTTTGGTTTCGGGATTGTAGCAGCCATTACGGTTGTTATCGTGCTGATGGTGTTGATTGTGCTGCGCAAGAAGAAGATGCTCTAAACCGCAAAACCATATTAAAAAGATTAGTCTTAGGCGAGAAAGCGGAAAATTTCCCTGTAGTATGCCTTTAGGACTCTGTCCTTGCTGTTATAGATTTCATGTTTTGTACCCCGCCATGCATGGTATTGTACAAAGGGAAGGTTTTTGCGGAACGCTGCAATACGCCGTCTTGGGACATAAGTGTCGTTTTCTGCTTCAAAAAGCAGGAGCGGCGCTTTAATTTTTTTTGTTTCCTTTTTGGATACTGCGCGGGCGGCGGCATGGAGTGCAGTATAAAGCCAGTAGTAATCCCCGCCGCCAAGCATAAATTCCGGTGTGGCAAGGCGGAGGTTATTGTAGCGGTCAAAACGCACGCGGCTTGTTGTAGCACTTTCCTCAAAAATTTCATCTCCATAAAAATCATGCTGTCCTAAAGTATAGCATCTGCCGCGGCCAATCAGCTTCATAAAGCGTGCTAAGGCAAGCGCAAGAATATTTGGTATGCCCCCTGTTTTGATGCCAAACATGGGGGAGGAGAGAATGCAGCGGGAGAAGACACCGGGGTGCAGTTGCATATAGCGTGCTGCGATGCAGCCGCCCATGGAATGCCCATAAAGAAATAGTGGGAGCGACAAAAAGGCTCTTAGCGCCACATGGCACACAAGGAGATGGAGGTCGCCCACATACTCGGCATCAAAATCTTTTACATGTATTTTGTGCGGGTTTTCCACTTCCCTAAAAGAGCGTCCATGCCCGCGGTGGTCGTAGGTGAGCACATGGTAACCGCGGCGCAGAAAGTAGTAGATCAGTTCATGATATTTGGTGCAGGTTTCCGTGTAACCATGACAAAGAATAAGTGCGCCGGGGCAGCGGTTTGTCCCGGTGTCCTGCCTGCAGCTAAAAATGTTTTCTGCCGTATTTTCAGGCAGGGCTGTATCTGGAAATATCCGATCTGCCCAGTATAGTTCATAATAAATTTCTTTTCCCGGTGCTACGGCAAGTTTTCCCGTGTGTCGGAGCGCATCAAGGAACTCTTTACCATCATCCGAAAAAAATTCAATCAGCTCATTTTCAGGTATGAACTCCTTCATTTTACAGAA
>CAMWUU010000080.1 GCA_947177515.1 uncultured Lachnospiraceae bacterium | reverse complement strand
GTAATAGAGTGCTATACTTCATTACATTTTATGCACTTTATGACTATATTGTTTTTGTATTTTGCGCGGGTTTAACCGGAGATTTACGAAAGGAGCCGTCCATGGGAGATATATTGTTTGAACATAATCAGAAAGCCTATACGGCGGCTGTGGAAATGATGGAAGCAACCGGCAGGGCAGCCGTAATCCATCCGACCGGGACTGGGAAGTCCTTCCTTGCGTTCAAACTTTGCGCCGACCATGCAGAGGAAACGATCTGCTGGCTTTCGCCCTCTGAATATATCTATGCTACCCAGGAAGAAAAGTGGTGTCAGGCGGGCGGTAACAAACCAGTAAACATCCATTTTTTCACCTACGCAAAACTGATGCGCATGGGAGAGGAAGCACTTGAAGGGCTGAACCCTTCCTATATTATTCTTGATGAATTCCATCGATGTGGGGCAATCCAGTGGGGAGAAGGTGTAAAGCGGTTGCGGGCAATGTATCCACAAGCCAAAGTCCTGGGGCTTTCGGCTACCAATATCCGTTATCTCGATAACCAGCGCGATATGGCCTTTGAGCTGTTTGGCGGCAATGTGGCATCGGAACTGTCACTTGGGGCAGCCATTGCACAAGGGATTTTGCCAGCGCCAAAGTATGTACTTTCCGTTTATTCATACCAGAGAGAACTGGAACGTTACCAGGCGCGTGTAAGGCAGGCGAAGAACAAGGCAGTGCGTGATAGGGCACAGAAGGAACTAGACGCGTTCCGGCGCGCGCTTGAGAAGGCGGACGGGCTTACCGAAGTCTTTGCAAGGCATATGCTGCCCGAGTCATCGGGGGATGGCGGTGAGGGAATTAAAAAAACTCCACGCTTTGGCAGATATCTTGTTTTTTGCGCAAATTATGGTCATCTGAATGAGATGAAGGAACTAGCTGCTGAATGGTTTTCGAAGGTGGACACAGCGCCGCATATTTATACAGCCTACTCGGACGACCCGAAAACTGCGCAGGAGTTTGAAGCCTTCAAAGAAGATGAAAGTCCGCATCTGAAATTATTGTATTGTATCGATATGCTAAATGAAGGAATCCATGTGGATGGAGTGGACGGGGTAATTTTATTGCGCCCAACGGTTTCCCCTACGGTCTATAAACAGCAGATCGGCCGTGCGCTCGCCGCAGGCGGGAGGAATACCCCTATTATATTCGATATTGTTATGAACATAGAAAACCTTTGCAGCATCGGGGTAATTGAGGAAGAACTGCAAAGGACGGTTCTTGCCTTTCGGGCTGACGGCAGGGGGGAGGAACTCATCAACCGCCGTTTCCGCGTGATCGATGAGGTGAAGGATTGCAGGAGGCTGTTTGCCCAGTTGAATGAAACGCTGGCCGCATCGTGGGATGCCATGTATGCGATGGCAAAGAAGTATTATGAAACATATGGGAACCTAGAAGTCCCGGCTGCTTTCACAACGGCGGACGGGTATTCCCTCGGGGCATGGGTGGCCACGCAAAGGAAGGTGTACCTGGGAAAAACGGCGGGCTGTTTAAGCAAGGAACAAGTAAAGCGCCTTGAGGCAATCGGCATATGCTGGCAGGGCAGGCAGGAAGCAGCCTGGGAAAAGAATTTCCTTGAGGCCAAGAAATATTTTATGGAGAATGGCAATCTGGCTGTTCCAGCAGACTACGTAACGGCTGGAGGATGCAGGCTTGGAAGGTGGATAAGACGGCAGCGGAAATCTTTTGAACTTTTGTCAGGGACAAACCGTGAAAGCATCCGTGCCGACCATGTGAGGAAACTGACACAGATTGGTATGATATGGGAAAGCGGTGATTCATGGGAGCAGCGGTTTGAACTGGCAAAACAGTATTATGAAGAACACGGTCATCTGCGGATGGCAGCAGATTGTGTGATAGAGGGTGTCTGGCTTGACCGTTGGATCAGGGAGCAAAAGGCAAGATGGGAAGCAGGAACTTCCAACAAACCTCTAACGCAAGAACAGAAGGAAAAACTTGCTTCCATAGGACTTGTCCCAGGCATGTCATATGCGGAACTTTCCTGGCGAGCGCAGTATGGGGAGGCGGAAGAATTTTATAAAGAACATGGAAACCTGTCCATCCCCAAACAATATATTGCAAAAAACGGGAAAAATCTCGGTATCTGGCTACAGCGCCAGCGCACAGGACGCAGGAATGGTCTTTTATCCGGCTGGCAGGTTACCATGCTAGACGGGCTTGGCATGGTCTGGGAGCTTCCTGATTCCTGGGAGCAGGGCTTTGCACACGCAAGGGAGTATTTCCGGGTGAATGGCCATCTGGCAGTTCCAAACCATTATATTTGTGAGGACGGTTACAGGCTGGGAAAATGGATTTCAAACCAGCGGTACGCATACGGCGGGGACGGGCATAAAACTCTGTCCAAAGAGCAAATCCAAAAACTGGAAGCTAACGGTATGGTATGGAGTGTGAAACCGGGAAGACATCGTAAAAAAACAGATACAAAAGAAGTGGGAAAGAAAAAAGAAAACGCTGTTAGGTTGCCTGGCAAGATTTAGCGATCGTCAGTATATTTTATGAAGGCAGACAGGAAGATTTCCGGAAAGAATTGTCGCTGTGCCGCATTCGGGGCGGAAATTGGTTATGTTTTGAAAAGTAGCTTATGGAATTTGTGATAAACCTGATTAAGAACAGGATATTACAAATTTGATGGGGTGGCGAAGCCAGCCCTTTTTTTGTTTACAGAAAATATATTGCAAATTAAAGAAAAAGGAACAGCGAGATATGGAAAAAAATGTAATTTATTCAGACCCACGTTTTGCAGGGATAGAACCGTTTCCAAGAAAGCTTTGGCTTTCTTCGCCAACCATGCATACAGAGGAACAGAATTATGTGGATGAGGCAATCCGTACCAACTGGGTTTCCACGGTGGGCGAGAATATTAATGAGGTTGAACGGCTGACGGCGCAGAAAGTTGGCAGGAATTATGCGGTGGCACTTTCTTCCGGCACTGCGGCGCTGCATCTGGCTGTAAGGTTGTGCGGGGGAAAACTCTATGGATCACGCGGGGCAGGCTGCGGAACACTTGCCGGGCACAGGGTCTTCTGCTCGGACATGACCTTTGACGCGACGGTAAATCCTGTGGTCTATGAGGGCGGCGAGCCTGTTTTTATAGATACGGAGTACGATACTTGGAATATGGATCCGGTGGCGTTAAGAAAGGCATTTGAGCTTTACCCGGAGGTAAGGATAGTGGTTATTGCCCATCTGTATGGCGTGCCGGGGAAGCTTTCGGAAATCCGGAGTATATGTGAAGAAAATAAAGCACTGATAGTAGAGGACGCAGCAGAATCCTTCGGGGCAACCTATCAGGGGGTGCAGACGGCGAAATTTGGGACAACCTCCGTGATTTCTTTTAATGGGAATAAGATTATTACCGGTTCATCCGGCGGAATGTTTCTGACGGATGAAAAAAGTGACGCGGATAAGGTGCGGAAATGGTCCACCCAGAGCAGGGAAGCGGCAGCATGGTATCAGCATGAGGAACTTGGCTACAACTACCGCATGAGTAATGTGGTGGCCGGCGTGGTGCGGGGGCAGTTGCCACATCTGGAAGAACATATTGCGCAAAAGAAGAAAATTTATGACAGGTACCAGAAGAGATTTTTAAAGATGGGGCTTCCTGTGCGGATGAATCCATTTGATAGGGAGAAAAGTGAGCCAAATTACTGGCTAAGCTGCCTGCTGATTGACCAGGATGCCATGTGCAGGCAGGTACGTGGGGAGAGGGACAGCCTTTATGTTAGTGAAAAAGGGAAATCCTGTCCTACCGAGATATTGGAAGTCCTTGCGGCTTTTGGCGCGGAGGGAAGACCAATCTGGAAGCCAATGCATATGCAGCCTGTGTACCGGATGAACGCATTTGTAACAAGAGAAGGCAATGGAAGAGGCAATTCCAATGCCTACCTTGATGAAAAAAGAGCCGTGGATGTCGGAGCCGATCTTTTTGAAAGGGGATTATGCCTGCCAAGTGATAATAAAATGACGGAAGAAGAGCAGGAAAAAGTAGTAAAGATCGTTGGAAGATGCTTTGGATAAGGGAGAACTTCTCTAACAATCACAAATATAGATGAAATTACAGAAATAGAGATGATTTTAGTAGATGCTTGTAAACGATTAACTATTAATATATGGAAGAAAACCGGTTTTGTGGGTGCGGGGGCAGTGACCATAGGGGAAATGGGAGGAAAGAAGAACAGGAAAGCAGAAGGAAAAGCTTAAGGGAGGGGTAGTGGGGAATTATGCAAAAGCTAGGAGAAAAGGGAAAAAAGATCTGGTCAGGGTGGAAGAAGAAAAGCCGTTATAATGGATATGGCCATAAGTGCAGAATTTATGAGCGTTACGTTAAGCGGCCGTTGGATTTTATCTGTGCGCTGCTGGCACTTGTTTTTTTGAGTCCGGTAATGTTAATCACTATGATATTAGTCCGAATAAAGCTTGGTTCTCCTGTAATTTTCACACAGGAGCGTCCGGGGCGGCATGAAAAGATATTTAAATTGTACAAGTTTAGGAGTATGTCGGATGCGAGGGATGAAGCGGGGAATTTACTTCCGGATGAAGAGCGGCTTGGGAAGTTTGGACGGGCATTACGGGCAACAAGTCTGGATGAGTTGCCGGAACTTTGGAATATTTTAAAAGGGGATATGAGTGTGGTGGGGCCTAGGCCGCTTTTACCTAAGTATCTGCCATATTATACAGAAAAGGAGCGGCATCGGCATGATGTGCGTCCGGGGCTTACTGGACTGGCACAGGTTAATGGCAGAAATAATTTGTCATGGAACGATAGATTTTGCTTGGATATTGAGTATACAAGATGTATTAACTTTAAAATGGATGTTTCTATCCTTCTTAAAACAATCAAAAAAGTAGTGGGGCAGCAGGATATAGCAGTTGGGTCAGAATTAATCCTGGAAGATTTGGATATTGAAAGGAAGAATGGATATGCCAGTGATTAGGTTGCTAAAAGTGGAGGATGTTTTATATTATCAAGATGAAATAGCTATTCTACTAAATGAATGTTTTATGGCTACATACTTAAAACCCGTGAAAAATGATATTGTAACTGAAAAATTGTTAAGCCTAAAAGAAAATATAGCACTGGGAAAAGCATTTATATTTATTGCAGTGGAAGAAAAAAACATTCTTGGATTTTTGTGGTCTTATCCAGTGAAAACACCTTTTGATCAGCGGCTTCATGTAGCTTATCTGGCCGTAAAACCAGAGGAACAGGGGAAAGGGATTGGAAAATTACTCCTTAGGGAAGCAGAAAAGCAGGCGGAAAAAATCGGAATAAAGGAAGTAGAGTTAATTGTTTCGAACCGGAACATTTCAGCAATCGATTTTTATCAGAAATGCGGATATGGAGCGGAGAAATTAATTTTAAAAAAAGAGGTTTAACTGGTGCTGAGAGAAGACAGGGAGGATGGATAAGTTGATCATAGAAGTACAAGTGGATGATACAGAAAGATGGAATAATCTTGTGAAATCCTTTTCGGAATATGATGTTTTTTACCTTAATGAGTATGTAATGGCTTTTGCAGATGAGGATGAAAGTAATGGGATCCCATTGCTTCTTTATTATGAAAATGGCAATGACAGGGCAATAAATGTGGTGTTTAAGAGGGATATCTCTAAGGACGAAAAGTTTTATGGGAGGATTCCAGAAGGAATATATTACGATTTGGTTACCCCATATGGCTATGGGGGCTTTTTGGGGGAAGTGTCAGATTATAATAGTTTGAACCAGGACTATAATGCTTATTGTGTTATGAACAATTATATTTGTGAATTTGTCCGTTTCAGTCTTTTTGGAAATTATAGAAAACATTATGATGGCCTTACCGTAAGTAGGACACACAATGTTGTACGGAATCTTGCAATCCCGCTCGATGAGATGTGGATGGATTTTAAACCGAAGGTTCGGAAAAATGTGAAGAAGGCTCAAAGGAGCGAACTGAAGGTTGTTTCAGAAAGTACCGGTAAATATCTGGAGGAATTTCTACGGCTCTATTATTCTACAATGGACAGGAGCAATGCAAAAAAAGAATATTACTTTTCAAAAGATTTCTATGAGAAGATGAACAGTATGAAGGATAATATAATATATTTTCATGTGCTTTATAAAGGCGAGGTGATTTCTTCTGAGCTTGTAATCTATGGGGCAAAGAATTGCTATTCCTATCTTGGCGGTACAAATGGGGAATATTTTGATCTGCGTCCAAATGATCTGTTGAAGTATGAGGTGATCCGGTGGGCAAAAGAAAAAGGATTGAAAAACTTCGTTCTGGGTGGGGGCTATGGTGCGGATGATGGCATCTTTTTTTATAAATCATGCCTGGCACCGGATGGGGTTGTTGATTTTTATGTAGGGGGAAAGATTTTTGACCAGGCAGGTTATGACAAGCTTGTGGGATTGCGAAAAGAAATTGGTTTAGAAGGCCAGTGTGAATGGTATTTTCCAGAGTATAGAAGGTGAGATAGATGAATATTTTGTTTTTGACAATTGTTGAACTAAAAGATATTAAAGAGCACACGGTCTATTGTGATTTATTAAGATGCTTTCGCGATAATGGACATGAGATCTATACGATCAGTCCTTATGAAAGAAAAACCGGAAAAAAGACGGAATACAGGCATGATAAACGAGTACATATGCTTAGTGTATCAACTGGAAATATTACGAAATGTGGTCTGGTTGAAAAAGGGATTTCAACAATATTTATAGAATATATTTTTATGAGGGGAGTTAAGAAATATTTTAAAAGCGTAAAATTTGATTTGGTTATATATTCGACACCACCTATAACATTCTATAAAACAATTCGTTATGTGAAAAAGCGGGATGGTGCGAAAAGTTATTTGCTATTAAAAGATATATTTCCGCAAAATGCGGTGGATATCGGAATGATCACTACTGTAGGAGTAAAGGGGTTGATTTATAAGTTTTTTCGTGCCAAGGAAAAAAAGCTATATGCTATTTCGGATCATATTGGGTGTATGTCACAAGCAAATGCAGAGTATGTGATACGACATAATCCGGAGGTTAATCCGGAGATTGTTGAGGTTTGTCCAAATAGTATAGAGGTAATAGACAAGAGCATTGAGGAAGGGAATCGTATAAATATACGGAAGAAATACAATATCCCATTGGATAAAACAATATTTGTTTATGGAGGAAATCTTGGAAAACCGCAGGGAATCGGATTTTTAATCAAATGTTTGTATAAACAAAGAAGTAACCGTAAAGTATTTTTTTTGATTGTCGGAGATGGAACAGAATACAGTAAACTAGAGCAATTTGTTATAGAGCATCCGCAGGAAAATATGAAACTGATGAGGAAATTGCCAAAAGAAGATTTTGATGAGGTAGTAGCCGCATGTGATGTGGGGATGATTTTTTTAGACAATAGATTTACTATACCGAATTTTCCAAGCAGGCTGCTTAGTTATATGCAGGCAGGAATACCAGTATTAGCCTGCACGGATGTAAGTACGGATATTGGAAAAATAGTGGTGGAAGGGGGATTTGGATGGTGGTGTCGAAGTGATAATGTAGAAGGATTTCAAAGGACAGTCAATTGCATCCTTGAAGAAGGAAAGGAAAAATTCAATGATATGAAAAATAAAGAATGGGAATTTTTGTCAGAACAATATAGTTGTGATTTAAGTTATAAAATCATAATGAAAGGATTGAGAGGATAGGCGTATAGAAAATTAATTTTGTATGTAACATATATGTGTAAAAAGCAATTAATAAAAAAGGGCACAAAAATTGAAATTGTAATCTTCAAGATTCAGTAATTAATTTAAAAAGGGAGGAGTATATGAAACATCTATTAATCATAAGTAATAATGTGCTTAGCGAAACAAATAATAATGGAAAAACTATACTTTCCTTCTTTTCCGGAATTGAAAACTTAACTATTTCACAGTTATACTTAAGTGGAGAACAACCAAGAGTAGAGGGATGTGATTACTTTCAAATATCGGATAAAGATATAATTCGGGGATTATTACATAAATCAAAACGTGGTAAGCAAGTTAGGGTGGATAATAGCAGAGTTTTAGATGATGATTTTGCAATAAGAAATAAAGTGGGAAGAAATGATTTCACTTTACTGCTTAGAGATGTACTCTGGAAAAATAAGTGGAACTCTAACCAGTTAGAACAGTGGCTGAAAGAAGTTAATCCGGATGCTATTTTTTTTGTGGGAGGAGATGCACTATTTGCATATCAAATATGCACATATATTAAACAACAATATGGTTCGAGGTTGACAATTTACATAACGGATGACTATATAATGCCAAGAAAAAATGAATCTTTCTTACATAAGATTAGGCGAGAGATGATAAAAAGAGAAATAAATAAAATTCTTAGATTATCTTCATGCTTTTATACCGTTTCTGAGCCAATGCGTGATGCATATTTATTGGAATTTAAAAGAGGAAGTTATTTAGCTGTTAATATGACAGAGGATTTGAAAAAAAAATTGGAGATCCGAGAAACGAAAGAGATAATATTAACATACACAGGGAGTTTCTATTATGGAAGATATAATGTATTAGGGATGCTGGCAAAATCAATACTTGATTATAATAGACGAACAAAAGGTAAAAAAGCAAAGTTGCTAATTTATAGTAATGAGATACCCAATGAAACTACTAAGCATGTTTTATGTATCGGGGGCGCAAGTGAATATAGGGGTGCTCTCAGCCGAATCGAATTGGTTGAACATCTTAATACATCCGATATTTTGGTTTTTGTGGAATCATTTGATCCAGATCAAATAGAAAAGACAAAGTATTCGTTGTCAACAAAAGTAACAGAATATATGTCTGTCGGAAAGCCTATTTTAGCCATAGGTCCAAAAGAAGTAGGATCGATGCAATACCTTAATGATGTAGCAATGTGTATCAATGAACCAAAGTTATTGAAACCTGAATTTGAAAGATTCTTATCTGATAATGATCTACAAAATACACTTGCGTGTAAAGCGAGGAATAAGTATTTACAAAATCATAATAAAGTGAATGTACAAAAGAAGTTTTTAAAAAATATATTTGGTGATATATGATTAGAGTAGGGATATGATATTTTTAGATTGTCATGGCCTGGGGGAGAGATAGATCAATGTTAAATATAAAAAGAATTAATATGCGTGATATATGCTTTTTTTTCCTCTGCTTTTTTTTGTTTGATGGAGCATTCCACACAACACGTTTTATTTTTGGTGGTTCCAATATTGGTCGTCTGGCTATTTTAGGTGTAATGATGTTTATGGTTTTTTTATCTTGGACAAGCATTACGATTAAGATGAATAACTATTATTATTTTATCTTTTTATTAACAGGTTTATTGTTTTTCGGACTGATTAAAACATTAATATTAGATGGTGATATTAACTTTGCAACATCATATATAACAGGTTTTGTTTATTTGCTGTATTTACCCATACTGAATTATTTAGTTAATGATAAACGAAGTTTAGAGCGGATATTATTGGCAGTTACAATTATTGGTTCCTTGGTATCTGTCCTAGGTGTTTTGGTCTTGTTGTTTTCGTTTGGTTCGCCGTTGCTATATCACTCTTTGGTAAATTTCCTGTATGAGCATGAAATTGCGGTTATTATAGCATCGTTTGGTGTAACAGTAAGGGTAATATTAAGTGGGGTGGTTTTTCAGGTTGCGGCTATTTTTATAGGAATATATCGTTATATTTCCTCGAATAAAAAGAAGCGCAATCTAATTTTTTTAGGGATTAATATTTTGGCGGTATATATAACGTATTCCAGAGCATTGATTGTTGGTACTATACTGGGGATTTGCCTTTTAATCTGTTTTTCACGGCAGTATACTGCATCGGAAAAAAGACGATTCAGGGGGCTTCTGGTTATAACGGTTATTGCAATGATAATTATTGTTTTAAATCTTGTTATAGGAGGTGGAAAAGTAGGAGGTGTTGTTGAATATCTTTTTGACCGTTTGTTTGGTCGCTCTAATGATACAAATGTAAGTGGTGTTTTTAGAGAACACATGATGGAAATGATATACGAGAAAATTCTAAAAGCTCCCATTTTTGGACATGGACTTGGAGGACATATAGATTTAAGAGATGGAACAATTGAAATGACTTATCATGATATTATTATAAAAATGGGAATCGTAGGACTTATAAGTTTTGTACTTCCATACTTTTATATGTTTTTTTCTATTAGAAAGAAAAAAATAATATATTTGCAGCAAACTTGTCTAATATGTGCATTGACTTCAATCATGTGTGCAACTTACTATAACCCATATCTAATTACATCAACTGGCTTATTCATCTACTGCCTATGCATTCGTGTTTTTTTATTGAAAGAAAGTCTGATGGTAGAGTCGGATTCCTTTTCTTTAAGTACATAAATAATTATGAAATGGAGAATGATATTTTATGTGCAAGGTTAGCGTAATTATAAATTGCCATAACGGGGAAGAATTTCTTAAAGATACTCTCGAGTCACTAAAAGAACAGACATTTAAGGATTATGAATTAATATTCTGGGATAATTGCTCAACAGACAGCAGTGCCAGAATTGCAAAGACATTTGACGATAGACTTCGGTATTTTTATGGGGAAAAGATGATTCCGCTTGGCGCGGCAAGAAACAAAGCGGTTGAACAGACAAAAGGAAAATATATTTCCTTTCTGGATAGTGATGATCTGTGGGATAGAGAGAAACTGGAAAAACAGGTCGATGAATTGGATCAGGATGCTTCTGTGGGAATGGTTTTTACAAATTTCAAACGGCTCAATATGCTATCTGGAGAAACAGATGTGTTTGATAAGAAACCGATTTATAGAAAGCTTACTTTCGAACAATTGGTTGGAAACTATAGTTTTTGTCTTAGTTCCTTTATGATAAGAAGGGAAGCGTTAGAGGGGTTGAATCATGTTTTTCATGATGAATTCAAATATGCTGAAGAATTCGAACTGTTTTCAAGAATTGCTTATAATTGGAAAACAATATATTTGCCGAAAGTACTTGTTACATAT
>CAMWUU010000079.1 GCA_947177515.1 uncultured Lachnospiraceae bacterium | reverse complement strand
GAGGGGGATTATGGGGAGAGTTTATAGGGGGTGCCGTCTTTATGGGCATTATATCGCAATTCATGTGCGTTCCATGATGCAGTATAAGGTTTCGTTTTTCCTTACTGCGGTGGGGCAGTTTCTGGTATCATTTAATGTGTTTTTGGGAATTTTTTTTATGTTTCAGAGATTCTCCCGGGTGGAGGGTTTTACTTATAGTGAGGTGTTGCTCTGCTTTTCAATTGTACTTTTAGAATTTTCACTTGCAGAAATGTGGGCGCGGGGGTTTGATCAGTTTCCGGGAACTGTTAGGAGCGGAGAGTTTGACCGTATCCTGGTGCGTCCACAGAATGAAATTTTACAGGTGCTCGGGAGCAAATTTGAAATGACAAGAATCGGTCGTATGCTGCAGGCTGTTGTTATGTTTGTGTACGGGGTTGTAAAAAGTGGTGTGGAGTGGGATTTCTTAAAAGTGCTTACTGTGGTATTTATGCTGATTGGGGGGACGGCGGTTTTTGCAGGGCTGTTTTTGATTTATGCGGGGCTGTGCTTTTTTACATTGGATGGACTGGAATTTATGAATGTTTTTACGGATGGGGCAAGGGAGTTTGGAAAATACCCGATCGGGGTTTACGGAAAAAAAATGCTGCTGTTTGCGACATTTTTTATCCCCTATGCACTTGTGCAGTATTATCCGCTTTTGTTTATTTTGGGGCGGCGCAGCGGACTTTTTTATGTTTTCCTGCCACTGTTTGCATGTTGGTTTTTGGTTCCAGCATTACTTTTGTGGAAGTTTGGGGTGAGGCATTATAAGTCGAGCGGATCTTAAAATTTGTGGATATTGCAATTTGCAAAGGAATATGATAGAATAGAACACCAGTACGTAAAATGGGGTGGATGTTCCCTTATACATTTTTATCCGGAAAACAGAAACAGGAAGGTAACAGAAATGAGTGAACGTACATTACATATCCTGACGGACTCTTTTTGGAAAATATTGCTGCCCGGGCTTAAAGTGACGCTGCCACTGACCGCGATCGCCTTTGCGATGGCGCTTGTGATTGCCATTTTCGTGGCGCTGATCCAGTTTGCAAATGTGAAGGTGTTAAAGCAGATTGCAAGGGTGTATATCTGGGTTATCCGCGGAACCCCGTTAATTGTGCAGCTTTATCTTGTATTCTACGGGATTTCGGGGCTTGGTTATCTGATTAATCCCTTTGTCTGCGCGGCCTTTGTGCTGGCAATCAATGAGGGGGCGTATTGTGCGGAAACCATGCGCGCAGCATTAGAGGCGGTTCCGGTTGGACAGCTTGAGGCGGGGTACTGTGCGGGGATGAAATACCATCAGATTATCCGCAGGATTGTACTGCCGCAGGCAATGCGGACGGCATTCCCGCCGCTCTCAAATTCCCTGCTCTCCATGATGAAGGATACTTCGCTCGTTGCGAGTATTACAGTGGCGGAAATGTTTATGGCGGCGCAGCGCATCGTGGCAAGAACCTATGAGCCGCTGCTTGTCTATACGGAGGTGGCGCTGATGTACCTGGTTTTCTCGACCGTGCTGACGGGGCTGCAGCATCTTGGGGAGAAGCGTTTAAACCGTTACCGGGGCACAAAGAAAGCGGTTTCGCGATAGGGCTAGGTAATAGCAGTATCGCAAGAAAGGGGGTATGGCTTTGGGAATGCTTATGATAAAGGGCATACACAAGGATTTTGGGGAGGGCGAGGTTTTAAAGAGTGTTGATTTAAGCGTAGAGAAAGGCGATGTAATCGCGATTTTAGGACCTAGTGGTTCCGGCAAGACAACACTGCTTCGGTGCATGAATTTTCTGGAAACAGCGGATGGGGGGACGATGTGTTTTGACGGGGAGGAATTTACCTTTGGCCATATCAAAAAGAAGGACATTGCCAGGCTGCGCAAAAAGACAGCCTTTGTTTTTCAGAACTATAATCTTTTCCTTAATAAGACGGCGTTACAGAATGTAACGGAAGGGCTTACCGTGGCGCGGAAGATGCCAAAGGCAAAAGCTGTAGCCATCGGGCATAAAATGTTAGATAAGGTAGGGCTTTCCGATCGGTACGATTATTATCCTCATCAGCTCTCCGGCGGGCAGCAGCAACGTGTGGCGATTGCGCGGGCGATTGCAACAGAACCGGAGATTATCTATTTTGACGAGCCAACCTCGGCACTTGATCCAGAACTGACCGGGGAGGTGCTAGAAGTGATGCGGCAGTTGGCAGGCGACGGTATGACCATGCTTGTGGTTACGCATGAACTTGGCTTTGCAAAAACCGTGTCCAACAAAGTAATCTTTATGGAAGGCGGTGTGGTGGTGGAAGAAGGAAATGCGAAAGATATTTTCGAGTGCCCAAAGCAGGAGAGGACAAGGGAGTTTTTGCGCCTGGCATAAAAACGGATCAGATTAGGAGTAAAGTAGCAAAGTGCAAAACAAAAAAAGATATATTGATTTTAGATGGGAAAATTTGGAGGTAAGGTTAAAATGAAGAAAAAAAGAATTGTTACCATGCTTATGGCAGTTTTGCTGATTATTCTCTGCATTCCAGCAGGGTGCGGCAAGAAGGAGGAATCCGACCAAGATTTGCTTGCGCGTATTAAGGAAAAGGGTGAGATTGTGATTGCGATGGAGGGAACCTGGGCTCCGTGGACTTACCATGATGAGAACGATAAGCTGGTTGGTTTTGATACGGAAGTGGGGGAGGCCATTGCAGAAATCCTCGGTGTAAAGGCGGTATTTGTGGAAGGAGAATGGGACGGACTGCTTGCGGGGCTTGAGGTAGGCCGCTATGACCTGATGATCAACGGTGTGGAAATCACGGATGACCGCAGCGAGAAATATGATTTTACTGATGCATATGCATATATCCGTACCGCGCTGATTGTAAAAAGCGACAATAATGAAATTACCACATTTGAGGATTTGAAGGGAAAAACGACGGCAAATAGCATCAACAGCACTTACATGTATTTGGCAGAAGATTATGGCGCAACTGTGCTTGGTGTGGATACGCTTGACCAGACACTTGATATGGTACTTTCCGGACGCGCGGACGCGACGTTAAATGCGGAGCTGTCCTTTGACGATTATATGAAGGTACATCCGGATGTAGCGCTGAAGGTGGCAGCACTAACCGAAGAAGCTTCCCTTGTGGCTATCCCAGTGCGCAAGGGGGAAGATGGCCAAACCCTGCGGGAAGCAGTGAATAACGCGATCAAAGAACTTCGCGGGAACGGGAAACTTGCGGAAATTTCTGAAAAATATTTTGGGAAGGATATTACGCAGCCATAATTAGAATATTAAATTAGAAAATTTAAAAAAAGGTGGCAGGCCGGATTGATATAATACCTCTTAAGTAGACAATGGAAATAACCAAAATCTACCCAGGAGGTATTTTTATGGCCAAATCACCACATACGCCAGAACTCCATGCAAAAATTTCGCAGGAATACCGTGATTAAAGTTTCTATCCTTTTCTGGCGGAAAAAGGAACTTCAGATCCCCTCCCCGCAAAAATCAGGAATAAAACTTTCTTCTGCCGTTTCCCCCTCCTGGATAAATGCGTTTTCCACCCCAAGTTCAATTGCATAATCAACCACCTCATCATACTCGGCCTGCGTGATTTTGCGGTTTAATTCGGGAAAATCAAAAAGGTTTTTGGCAATCGGTGTATACTGGTTTAGGATGGAGAGATAGATTGCATCGCCGTAGGTTTCATAGAGGGAGCGGATAATATTTTTTGCGTCGGAAAGTGCACCTGGCAGAAGCAGGTGGCGCACGATCAGACCGCGCGTCATAAGGCAGGTTTCGCTTTCTTCCTTCTGCTTTGCGCCCGTTACTTTGTCGTTTCCCTGCGGGGCGGCAAACTGCGCCTCTCCAACCTGCCGGAACATCTCAGCAATATTTTGTGCTGCATGAGCCGCGTAGTTTGGCGCGGCAGAATAGCGTATAGCTGTTTCCTGTGACCAGTATTTAAAATCCGGCAAATACACATCCACGAAGCCTTCAAGCATCTTGATGGTAGAAAGTGTTTCGTAATTTCCGGTATTGTAGACGACCGGAAGAATAAGACCATAATTCCGCGCACGCTCAAGCGCCACTATAATGGAGGGGACATAATGGGTCGGCGTGACAAGGTTGATATTTGCGGCACCCTTTTCCTGCAATTCCAAAAAAATCTCTGCAAGTCTTGAAGGGTCGATTCCTTTTCCAGAAAGCCCCAGTGCGATATCATGGTTCTGGCAGTAGGCACAGCGCAGGGAACATCCGGAAAAAAATACGGTTCCTGATCCGCTCTCCCCACTTATGCAGGGTTCTTCCCAGAAGTGAAGCGCAGCGCGCGCGGCAAACAACCTATCTGTCATACCACAGTAACCAGTTTTTTTTGTGCGGTCGATGCCGCAGTGACGATGGCAGAGCATACAATGATTGTAATAAGATAAAAGTTTTGATTCATCCATGGGAATCTTCCTCAATAACACTGGCAAATCAGCCATGCCCCATCAAAGAGGCACCCTGCAAGGTCAGTTTTGCGAATATAAAAATAAATATTACCGCAGTAGCTAAAGTCTAAGTGATGGTCGGCAAATTCGTCCGATTCCAACTGAAAGAGAAGCAGCCAGTTATCGAGGGCATCCTGCTCTGTTTTATGTAAAATTTCGGTTGGTACATCTTTTAAGGCAGCGTCCATATAATAGCCGCCCCCGGCCCTCAGGGTGCTGCCCAAATCGTAACCACGCCCGACCATTTCACATTCAAACGGCATACTATTATCAATGATGGAAGGCCAGCCAAGGAGCTGGTGCCGAAATTCGTTATCTTCCCCTCGCAATGTTTTAATTGCCTGATTATATTCTTTACAGAATTTGTTATACTCCTCGCTGTTTTCTTCCTGTTGGTTGAAAATAGAAAATCCTGGGAATTTACAACAAAAATCTTCAAAATCCGGGTACTGGATTTCGGTTTTTGCAAAAAATTCCACAGGGGGCAGCCTATAGTTTTCCTCAAGGTCAGCGGGAAAATCCATCTCGGTTAAAGCCGATTTTTCAGGAAAGTAAAAAACCCTGGCGGAGCCTGCATCCTCTGGGGAAAATCCCCAGCTCTGGGAGCAAAGCTCGTAGAAGAACGAGAGTATCCCGCTTTTTGGCAGCAGGTGTTCCCTATCCATCGGGGCGAGGGATTCGCAGTCAAACTGTGCAAGAAAACTGAGCGGACGGGGTTTTAGTTCTTTATTATCCGGATCAATGAGAAAGGTTGGCCAGATAAAACCATCCGGAACCAGTGGATGTCCGCCGAAACGACCAACGGGTACACCATCCCCTGCTAAAAGAGTCAGCCGTATTGCATTTCTTGCCATACTTTTAATGGCTTCTAAAATGTTAAAATTTTCCATGAATACCTCCTTGATTCGATGCTTTGGGTGTAGTTAATGCTTCCTTATAGATTTAAGAATGATTATATAATAAAATAGTGAAAATGGAAAGTATAGGAATGATTTTGCAGTTATATCTTTGCAATATTATAAAATAGTTACAACAAAAAGTTATAAACAATCCGGCAAAAAACGCGCGAAATTCCGCAAGTTTTAAGAAGCATTTTTTAAAGAATCTGGTATGATATTAATGGAAGATTGTATTACATCCGTTTAATGATGGACAGAAAGGGGTTTACTGTATGCAGTACCGCAATGTATTTACAGAAATTGGAAAAACAGAAAAAGAAGTGCAGGAAAGACTTATGGAAGTGGTACATAATTTTTTCTACGGCAAGGATAAGGTATATTTCCCGGTTGGGGATGATATGGCCTATATTGAGGATACCGGGAACCATGATGCGCGCACGGAGGGCATGTCCTACGGCATGATGATATGTGTCCAGATGGATTGGAAGGAGGAGTTTGACCGTCTTTGGAAATGGGCGAAAACCTATATGTGGATGTCGGACGGATGGAACGAGGGTTATTTTGCCTGGTCATGCCAGGTAACCGGGGAGAAAAACGCGAATGGACCTGCCCCGGATGGCGAGGAATTTTTTGCGATGGCGCTCTTTTTTGCATCAAAGCGCTGGGGCGATGGCGAGGGGATTTTTAATTATTCTAAACAGGCAAGGCAGATTCTTGCGGCATGTCTGCACAAGGGGCAGGACGGACGTAAGGGGACACCAATGTGGAACCTTGAAAACAGGCAGATTCTTTTTGTGCCGGGGGTTGATTTTACCGATCCGTCCTATCATCTGCCACATTTTTATGAATTGTTTGCGAAATGGGCAGATGAGGAGGATCGTGAGTTCTTTTTACAGGCGGCGAAGGCAAGCCGAAGGTACCTAGCCTTAGCCTGTCATCCGGTTTCCGGGATGAGTGCGGAGTATGCGGAATTTGACGGAAGCCCGATGCGCCGGGAGCTTTCCTGGACAAAGGAACGCCATGACTGGTTTTTCAGCGACGCGTACCGCACAGCCGCAAATATTGGGCTGGATTATGAGTGGTATAAAAAAGATGTGGGACAATGTGCGGCGGTTAAACGTCTGCAATACCATCTTGGTGTGACGCACCGGGAGAATATGGTGGGTATCTTTGAGGTGGACGGAACACCAATTGCCAGCTCGGCAAAGCATCCACTTGGTATTATTGCGACAACGGCGCAGGGAACGCTGGCATTAGAAGGACCGGTTAGCCTAAAGGATGAAAATCCGGAAAAGGCACTGGCAGCAGAGTGGGTAAAACGGCTCTGGGATGAGCCAATGCGCTCCGGAAAATATCGATATTATGATAATTGCCTGTATGTGTTTGCGTTTTTGGCGCTTTCGGGGAATTATCGGATCTATGAGTAAATTGGATATGGGATTTGGAATCACCGGGCAGGGAGTTGGTCTTGTCCGGTGATATCCTTTATGGGGATATGGGATTTAAAAGCCTGGCGGTCTTCCTATTGTAAATTAGGACAGGTTGATGTATAATATGGAGCGGGCTAAAGACTAAGAGCTTGGGCGGTTGCCGGGAATTAGGGCGGAACAAGATAAATAATTGGAAGAGAGGGAATATTATGCGGAGTGTAACAGAGCGTTTTCTTGAATATGTTGCGATGGATACACAGTCATGCGAGGATGTGGAGGCTGTGCCGTCCACCCAGAAACAGTGGAGGTTAGCAGAGCGCCTTGTGGAAGAATTAAAGCAGATGGGCGCGATGGATGTGCACACAGGTGAGCATTGCTATGTGTACGCGACCATTCCGGCGACCTGTAAGGAAAAAGTTCCGGTAATTGGCTTTATCGCACATATGGATACTGCCACAGCAATGAGCGGCAGGGATGTGAAGGCCAGGGTGGTTTCATACCATGGAGGGGATATTGTTTTAAATGAAGAGCTTCATATTGTGATGCGTGCGGAACAGTTCCCGGCATTAGTTGATGAGATCGGAAAAGATCTGATTGTGACGGATGGCACGACCCTTCTTGGGGCGGATGATAAGGCGGGTATTGCCGAGATTATGACGATGGCGGAATATTTACTTTCTAACCCGCAGATTTCACATGGTGAAATAAAAATTGGCTTTACGCCGGATGAGGAAGTCGGGCGCGGCGTGGATTTCTTTGATGTACAAGGATTTGGGGCGGATGGTGCTTATACAGTGGATGGCGGCGCGGTCGGGGAACTGGAATATGAGAATTTTAATGCGGCGGGCGCGAAGGTGAAAATCCATGGCACAAGCATCCATCCGGGTTCTGCAAAGGGGCAGATGAAAAATGCGCTGTTAATTGGCATGGAGCTTGAGGGGATGTTGCCGCAGGAGCAAAAACCTGCATACACGGAAGGCTATGAGGGCTTTTTCCATCTCGACGGGATGGAGGGGAGCGTGGAGGAAGCGGGGATGGTCTATATTATCCGCGACCATGACCGTGCAAAATTTGAACAGAAAAAACAGCTTTTTACCCGGGTTGTGGATTTCCTAAATGCGAAGTACGGTGAGGGGACGGTTGCGCTTTCGCTTAAAGATTCCTACTATAATATGAAGGAGAAACTGGCCGACCATATGGAACTGGTTGAAAATGCGAAGGCGGCGATGGAAAAACTTGGAATTGTTCCGCTGGTGCACCCGATCCGTGGAGGCACGGATGGCGCAGGGCTGTCCTACATGGGTCTGCCATGTCCGAATCTTTGTACCGGCGGGTATAACTGTCATGGAAAATTTGAATATATTTCCGTGCAGGATATGGAGAAGGTGGTGGAATTGCTGGTTTGTCTGGCTTGTAATGTGAAAAAATGACCTTCTGTTTTGTGCGGCAGGTATTTGTCAGGCTGCTGACTGTCCCACTGCCTGGGGTGCATAAGGCAGGATGGGGATACGGATTAAGTATCGAAGGTTTGCTTTCGATATGCAAGGGGATCAGTATGTGCTTTTAGCAAAAAAAGGTTTGTCTTATACAAAAAAATCAGTTGACATTTTCCTGCCCATCTGTTAGACTATAGCACAAACAACAGTATTTCGGCAATTTAACGTAACAGATTGTTAAATTGGCGGCTGTGTGACAGGCGATGAGAAGGAGGAGTATCTGTCCGGCGGATGCAAAGAGAGGAAACGGCTGGTGGAAGTTTCCGTGAAGTGGACAGGGAAGTAGCCTTTAAGCCCCGAACCAAACGGCATATGCCAAGTAGACTTCGGCGTAGGCTCCCACGTTACAGGGAGGAGGGTATTCGCGCGGGCGAGTATCTGCAGAGAGCAGAAGAAATTCTGAATTTAGGTGGTACCACGGATGAGTGAATTCGCCCTAAGCTATGTGAGTGGCTTGGGGCTTTTTTTATGCGTTAGGGTGTGGGAAAAGTTCTTCCCTGCACGGTTTTGATAAAAAGAAGGAGGAAAAATATATGAAAAGTGATTCTGTAACCAGGGGGATGCAGCAGGCACCTCACCGTTCCCTCTTTAATGCACTCGGTATGACAAAGGAGGAACTTGACCGCCCGCTTGTAGGAATTGTCAGTTCCTACAATGAGATTGTGCCGGGGCATATGAATCTTGATAAGATTGTAAACGCCGTTAAGATGGGTGTGGCGATGGCAGGCGGAACGCCGATTGTATTCCCGGCCATTGCCGTGTGCGACGGGATTGCGATGGGGCATGTTGGAATGAAGTATTCCCTTGTGACCCGCGATCTGATTGCGGATTCGACGGAGGCAATGGCGATGGCGCACGCGTTTGATGCGCTTGTTATGGTGCCAAACTGCGATAAGAACGTTCCGGGGCTTTTGATGGCAGCGGCGCGCTTAAATATCCCAACCGTTTTTGTTTCTGGCGGACCGATGCTTGCAGGGCATGTAAAAGGACATAAGACAAGTCTTTCAAGTATGTTTGAGGCAGTTGGTTCCTATGCGGCGGGAACAATGAGTGAGGAGGAGGTCTATGAATATGAATGTAAGGCATGTCCGACCTGTGGTTCCTGCTCCGGCATGTATACCGCAAACAGTATGAACTGTCTGACGGAAGTGCTCGGTATGGGCTTACAGGGCAACGGCACCATTCCGGCAGTTTATTCCGAGCGCATTAAGCTTGCAAAACATGCGGGTATGCAGGTAATGGAGATGCTTAAAAGGAATATTTGCCCGCGCGATATTATGACAAAAGAGGCGTTTTATAATGCCCTGACCATGGATATGGCGCTTGGCTGTTCAACGAACAGTATGTTGCACCTTCCTGCCATCGCGCACGAAGCGGGTGTGGAATTAAATGTGGATATTGCAAATGAAATCAGCGCGAAAACTCCGAACCTGTGTCATCTAGCGCCGGCAGGACCGACATACATGGAAGATTTGAACGAGGCAGGCGGCATTTACGCGGTGATGAAGGAAATCAGCAAGAAGGGGCTGTTAAATCTTGATTGTATGACCGTAACCGGAAAGACGGTGGGTGAAAATATTAAGGATGCCATCAATATGAATCCAGAGGTTATCCGTCCAGTAGAAAATCCTTACAGTGAAACGGGCGGAATCGCCGTATTAAAGGGAAATCTTGCCCCAGATTCCGGTGTAGTTAAGCGCTCCGCAGTCGTGCCGGAAATGATGGTGCATAAGGGACCAGCCAGGGTATTTGACTGTGAGGAGGACGCGATCGAAGCGATCAAGGGAGGAAAGATTGTTGCGGGCGATGTGGTGGTAATCCGCTACGAAGGACCAAAGGGCGGTCCAGGCATGAGAGAAATGCTGAACCCGACTTCTGCCATCGCAGGTATGGGGCTTGGTTCCTCGGTGGCACTAATTACGGACGGGCGCTTCTCCGGCGCATCCCGCGGCGCATCCATCGGTCATGTATCGCCAGAAGCCGCCGTCGGCGGACCGATCGCACTTGTGGAAGAAGGCGACATTATTAAAATTGATATCCCGGCAAATAAGCTGGAACTTGCCGTATCTGACGAGGAACTTGCGGCAAGGCGCGCAAAATGGCAGCCAAGACAGCCGAAAATCACAACGGGATATCTTGCCCGCTACGCAGCGATGGTAACGTCGGGCAACCGCGGCGCGATTTTGGAAATCAAATAAAACAATGAGATAGTAATATGGTGTAAAAAATGGACGAATTTAATTTACAGTTGGATTATTGTGGTGTACTAAATTTGCACAAAGCGTTATTGGAGGCAAAATTTAACACAAATCCTGAGAATGAATTGGTATCAGGCAGTCCATTTGTGGCAGATATATATATACAAATCAGAGAATTTCTGACAAAGAGCGATAAAGCAGATTAATGGAAAGAGTGGTTTTTACTAAAGAACAGACCCGATTATAGAGCGCGTGCCATAATGCGGATGAAAAAGTGTAAGCGTTGGGGCAAAATAGCTTTTGAGGAAAAGAAAAAGATCGCAGCAGACTTTCTGGCTCCGTTTCTTTATAGTGAAGCGGAACTGAATGAAGTCGTAGCAGAAATAGATCGAAGCATCAGTATATGTCTTTCACAGCACCGGAAGGGATCTTAGAAGCAGAGCGAAGAAAATCCCTTCCCCGGTAAAGGCGCTGAGAAATACATATACGGAACTAAAAAATTAGTATGTGTCTTTCACAGCGCCGGAAGGGATTTTAGAAGCAGAGCGAAGAAAATCCCTTCCCCGGTAAAGGCGCTGAGAAATACATA
>CAMWUU010000078.1 GCA_947177515.1 uncultured Lachnospiraceae bacterium | reverse complement strand
TATGAGGATGTATACTAATAATTGAATTTTTCTTATTGTTAATTATATCGTTTAATATATCATCCAATCTGTCAAAACAAACATTCTTTCCAGCACTTTCATTTATATCATTATTTAACGGATCATATATTTTTTGAAATATCCTCCCAGCATCCGAATAATATATAAATTTGCTTTCTGTAGATATATGGAAATTAACCATAATATCTAGAATTCCTGGATAAAGCTTCTGCACTTGTCTGCTCCTGAAAAAATCCCTATTTGAAGTATATCCTTTTCGGTCAATTACAGGGTTACCATGTTGGCACACTGTTACAATCCGAAAACCATTGCGTTCGAAAGTTTTTTTATTTTTTTCAAATTCCTTTATTGCATCACCTATATTTCCCATATTTGAATCCATCACATCATAATGATAGGATATCTCATGTCCCATTTTACTCATCTTCAACAACATCTTTATATTTTTCTTGGAATTCAAAAGGTATGCCTGAACATAATAAGAACCACAATGTCCATATTTTTTTTCAATAGAAGCCAGAGTATATGCTTTTGATACGTTCGTTTCTACATCATGTTTCAAAATTAAATAGGGCTTCTGACTTTTATTTTCCGCCACTGTTTGAGCCGTAACTCCTTCTATTCCATGTTCCCTTAACTCACGACAAAACACATCCCAATATTTATACACAAATACCATCTTATTCTCCATTTAACCGATCCCTTAATATCGTTGACGATATACCATCCGTGTGATCTAAATATACAACTTTACATCCCACTTTATTAAATTCTTTTTCATATTTTATCCAATCCTCACTCCCCTTCCAGTCTGATCCTACAAAAACAGCATCAATCTTATTTTCTATAACTACTTTCAGCTTATCCATACTTTCCTGCAAAATAACTTTATCAACATACTTAATCGCCTCAAGAATCTGGACTCTCTCCCTCTCACAAATAATAGGATATTTCTTCTTTCTCTCGAAACAAAGTCCATCTGTGGTAACACCTACAATAAGATAATCACACTGTTCTTTTGAATGCTTTATAATATTTAGATGCCCTATATGGAACATATCAAACACACCTGTTGTATAACCAATATGATATTTCATGTTATTCAGCATTTTCTCTCCTTGCAAATTTTTTATAAATCCAACCTCGCACATGATTAGGAACCAATATCTGCACTATAAATCTCAAAAAAATATTGAGGGTACAACGCCAAAATCCAATAAAATGATGTTTCCACATATATCCTTGCAGTTTAGCTTCACTCAGAAAATATTTCAGTCCACCGCGCCTTTTATACATTTTTGTTCCAACACGGACATTTACCAGTACTGTTCCGGTATTTGCAAATACTGCTCCTTTTTCTGCCATCCTTAGCCACAAATAATAGTCCTCTTCACAGTACCAGTCACGATAACCACCCGCCCTGACATAAACATCCTTTTTAAACATGACAGTTACTTGGTTCATGGGACATCTTTTTTTCATATATTTTTTTATATCCTTATCACTGACCGGAACTTTCCTATAAGATTCAATATTATTTTCATCCGTCACAAACTCTGAAATATCTCCCCCAACAATTTCAGAATTTGTATCTGTCATCTTCTTCAATTGCTGCTCAAATCGCTGATTATTACTTATATCATCTGCATCCATTAAAGCGATAATCCCTGTCGAACACGCCATCACACTTCTCCTCCTTGCAATACCATGCCCCTGATTTTTTTTCAAGCGAACAACGCGAAAGACAATACCTGAACTATCTTGTACATATTTTTGTATAATACTTTCTATTCCAGAAGGTACAATACCATCCACTACCAATACAATCTCCTTCGGTTTTATTGTCTGATCAATCACACTATGTATTGCTTTATCAAACCAAATAGGATTATCCCTTCGGTATACACACATTGCCACCGAAAAGGAAGGAAAATTTCTAACGTATTCCCTCTTATCCAAAATATAATTACCTCCCATTCCATCAACGCAACTTTTTTCTTTCATTTATTAATAATTTCTCTGCTTCAATTTGCTTTATATTATAAGCAGTTTGGCTTACCTTCCCAAGTGCCAGCAAATAATCACCATAATCTGTAGCTGTTGACATTCCTTCTTCTGTAATCCCATCTTTATGAATTAAAGCCTTATTCACTGTTTTAATAATTATCTTTAAATCATTATAAAATGTAATTTTCTTTATATATTTTAAGTCATATCCAAATTTCTTTTTCCAATCCACTCCATTTCTTCCATTTACTTGTGCCAACCCTGTAAGGCCTGGCAAAACACAATGCCGTTTCTTTTGAATATCATTCATAAATACCATATCTCGAACCAGTAGCGGCCTAGGTCCCACCACACTCATATCTCCCTTTAATATATTAATCAATTCAGGTAATTCATCAATACTTGTAGCTCTTAGAGATTTACCAAACTTTCCAAGCCGCTCAGCATCCGGCAACAATTTGCCATCCTTCCCCCTCGCGTCCGACATACTCCGAAACTTATACAATTTAAAAATTTTTCCGTTCCTGCCCGGCCTCTCTTGTATAAAAATAACCGGTTTCCCAAGCTTTACTCTTACAAGCACCGCCACGATAAGCATTATCGGACTAAGAATCAGCAATCCAAAAAAAGCACAAATAATATCGAGCACTCTTTTTATGTACCTCGCATAAATTCCTCCTCCGAACATCCTATCCTTTTTCCTTTTCCCCATGTTTTTTATACCTTCTTTTCTTATTTATATTTTCGTCATTTCATTATTCTTTGTTTCATATAGAGAAATAATATTTTCCTTACACTTCACCTTTTCCCAAAACATCTTCCCACAATTTGAATTACCCTCTCCTGTTCTTCTTCTGTCATTTTAATATCACTTGGTAGGCACAGTCCCCTCTCAAAGAGATCTGCCCCCACATCTATGCCACATTCTCCGTCAATATATGCATTTGTGCTGCCACGTCCATTCCCCTCTTTTGTGATAAACACATTCATTCGGTAAAGCGCCTGCAAATGCATTGGTTTCCAAACTGGTCTTCCCTCCGCGTTAAACGCTGCCAATGCCTCTAAAATCTGCGTCGGACATGATTTTCCTACCTCCCCCACATAAAGACTCTCCCTTTCCCCACGCACCTGTCTACACATTGCATCTGGAGCAATCAACAGACAACTCAGCCAATAGTTCGGATCGCTTTTTTCCTTATCCATTGGATTCATGCTGACCGGAAGATTCATTGCTAAAAATCCTTTATAGTATCTTGTATAAATCTCCTTCTTTTTTTTAATATGTTCCCTTAAATATGGTAACTGCCCCCGTACTACCCCAGCCACCACATTACTCATCCGATAATTGTATCCAAGCTCCTCATGCTGATACCAAATGGCGGATTCCCTGCTCTGGGTAGACCACTTCCTAACCTTATCCGCATCCGTCTTGGAATCTGTCAGAAATATCCCACCTGATGATCCTGTTATTATTTTATTTCCATTATAAGAAATAATGGACGACTCACCAAAGTTCCCGGTCTGCACACCCTGGTATAACGCACCAAATGATTCCGCCGCATCTTCTACAATCAATGCACCATGTTTTTTACAGATCGTCATTATTTC
Organism: uncultured Lachnospiraceae bacterium; assembly: GCA_947177515.1. Classification (GTDB taxonomy): domain Bacteria; phylum Bacillota; class Clostridia; order Lachnospirales; family Lachnospiraceae; genus RGIG4057. The sequence continues at coordinate 7,580 of CAMWUU010000078.1, read as the reverse complement.
GTCCATTTTGCCCGGTGTCCCATATAAATGTGCCACAACAACAAGCCGTACTTGCGGATAAATCTCAAACGCCCTTGCAAGTGCATCCGGATCCATGTTCCAAGTGTCGTATTCGGTATCAATGAAAACTGGTTCTCCCCCTTCATACACTATTGGATTTACTGTTGCGTCAAAAGTCATATCCGAACAAAAAACCTTATGGCCGCTCAATGTCCCTAACCCAAGTTTCGGTTGTCCGTAAAGTTTTTCTCCACAAATTTTTATAGCCATATGTAGCGCTGCTGTCCCACAAGAAAGTGCAACCGCATATCTCCGCCCGGTTATCTCTTCCGTTATTCGCTCTACTTCGTTAATATTCTTTCCAACCGTGGAAACCCAATTTGTTCGGATTGCCTCGTCCACATATTGCTGTTCCTCCCCATGCATGGTCGGTGAGGCCAGCCAAAGCTTGCTTTTAAAAGGTGTGATCCCTTCAAAATCTGGTTCACAGCAATAATCCATATTTATCATATCAATCCCCACTTTTTATTTATATTTTCACAAAAAGAGCTGGCTTCGCCACTTCATCAAATACGTAATCCTACGATTCCATGAATCTCTTTTACCTATAACTGATACTTGTTCTGGATGCGACATTGCGACAATCCTTCTCAATTATCTTATTAATCAAAAATCATATTAAAATATAAAACCATTATCCTATAAATCCTATTTATCCGTCTGCTTACATGCCCTAGCCTCCCAGATCATCCCGATCCCCTCTAGCTGCTGAACCTGTTCCATCCCAAGCCCCTTTCCGGTACGCATAGCAAGACGTTGGTTGGAAATCCACTTTCCTAGACGGTATCCATCCACACATATATATTGGTTTGGGACAGCCAAATGTCCATTTTGCTTATAATACTCCTCTGCATGGGTAAATCCAACCTTCCATGGAGAACCCGGATTCCAGACCATCCCAATCCGGTCAAGCAAGTCTACCTGCTCCACGGAAAGTAATCCTTTCCTTCGCCCAAGTCGCTGGCGATGTACCCAATTCCCAAGATTTTTTCCGTTTTTCCCTACATAACGTTTGGGAACGGAAAGATTTCCATACTGAAAGTAATAGTCCCTTGCCTCCCAATACTGCTGTTGCCAAGATTGTTCCAGGCGCGACTGACCGGATACCATGCCAATTGTGGCTAATTTTTCCTTTTGTTCCTGTGTCAGGAAAGTTTGGCATGCACCTATTTTTTCCTCTTCCCGAAGCTTCGCCCTCTGTACACGTAGCCAACGATCAAGCCAAACACCATCCACCACATAATCTGCTGGCATGTCAAGGTTGCCATGTTCATCGTAATATTTCTTTGCAAGCAAAAACTTTTTAACCCAGGAATTTTCATTTTCCCATTCCATTCCAATCTGTTCCAGTGCTTCCATCCGTTGCACATAAATATCATCTAATTCTTTTACTTTTGTATTCTCTTTATCACTTTCTATAGAACCCACTGTATTCTTTCTTTCTGCTGCCTTACGGTAAACCTCCCGTTGCCTCCTAATCCATCGTCCAAGTCGACAACCATCATCCGTTTCATATTCTGCTGGCATGTCTAAATCTCCGTGTTCTAAATAATACTCCTCCGCCCGTAAAAAGTACTCGTCCCAGGACGCTTCCTGTATGCCCTTCCAACACATTCCAATCGAGTTAAGTTTTGCAACCCGTCCCTCATCAAGATATCCTGCTGCCTTCCCCGTATAAACTTTTCTTTGTGTGGCAAGCCATGCTCCAAGTGAATACCCATCAGACGTGATATAATGTACTGGAACATTTAGATGCCCCTGCACGCTGTAATATTCCTTAGCCACTTCATACATAACCTCCCACGACGCTCCAAGTGTTTCATTCAGCTTCATAAAAAGTTTCCGACAGTCCCCCAGTTCATCAACAATTCTAAAATTCGCGCTAATGCCCAAACCTTCTTTTATCCCCTCATATCCAACCAGCACTGCCTCTCTCAGTTCTTCCTCAATTACCCCAATACTGCACAGGTTCCCAATATTCATAACTATATCAAAAATAACTGGTTCTTTTCCTCCTCCAGCCGCTAACGCACGCCCAACCTGCTGTTTATAAATAATTGGTGATACAGTTGGACGCAGTAGTATCACTCCGTTCAGTCCATCAACATGTATGCCCTCGTTCAGCATATCAATGCAATACAACAGCCTTAAACAATTACTTCCATCCGCTTTGAAAGCCTCAAATTCCTGTCTGGTTGTCATATCGCCAGAATATGCCTTATAAATATGAGGATGCGGATCTACTTTTGAAAACCATTCTCCTGCAAGCGCTTGCATTTCTTCCATATGTCCAAAATTGGCACAAAAAACAATATATTTACCAGGATGGTTCAAATCCATATGCTTTGCAAAAACATCTGGAAGTCCCTCCGCTTTCTCAAGTGCCCGTCGCAATGCTTCCAGTTCTTTTTCTGCCGCATTACGCACTGCTTTATTTTTCACCTGACGCACCCTTTCCTGATACTGTGCAAGTTCCCTGTGACAGGAATAGACTGAAAGTACATACTTTGGTGCAGGTAAAATTCCCTGTGCAATGGCCGATCCAAGTGTCATCTCTGACGCTATATTACCACCAAAAAGTTCCCACGCCATATCTCGCTGACCATCCAGATAGCGTATATTAGTTGCCGAAAGTCCCATAACTTTTGCCTGGGGATACATTGTCCGCAAACGGCTTACACCTTCTCCCCACTGTACAGCACCACACCGATGAAATTCATCAAGTATAATATAATCAGGCTTAATTTTTATAAGTTCTTCCCTCTTCATCCTCATCAATCGCGCATAAGTAAAAAAATATATATTTTTTAACTTCTTGCCTCCTGCTGCCCACCATTTTTCCTCCTGCGTCTGAAAAATATATTCAGAGGGCGAAAGCCAGCAGAAGACCTTATTTATATGATCCGCTCCAAGCTGAAAAGCTAGGAAAGATTTTCCAGTCCCTGTCGGATGAATTACTGCTGCCCTTCCAGTTTCCTCCAACAAACTATTTACCGCTTCATAGGCTTTCTGATTATGTTTAAATAGTATACTTCCCATCCGCGGCTCCTTTCCTGACTTTATTCTGATCTACTACTTTATTACTATAGTTAAATACATTTTATCACAAACATTTTCGTTATAAAATGTAATGAATTACGTTACTTCATGACAAAAAACCGGATTCCCCTTATTCTATCAGGGAATCCGGCATTGTCTGACTATAAATTTGACGGCGAATTGTAGAATGGCGTGAGTTTTTCCATCTGTACCTTCTTTTGTTGCATGGAAGGATGGACATAGACGGATAGTGTTGTGGTGATGCTTGCATGTCCTAGGATTTCAGAAAGGGATTTTGTGTCAAATCCCATCTCGACACACCGTGTTGCAAATGTATGCCTCAGTGTATGGAAGGTATGATGGTCAATCGCGTTCCGTTTCAGGAAACTCCGGTAACGCATATAATACTGGTGTGGTTCTGTAAACTTCCGCCTCCCTGTTAACAAATAACAATCGCCTGAACCCCGCCGCGTTTTTAAATATTCGACCAGAAACCCAGGAAGTGGGATCACACGGATAGAACTTTGGGTTTTGGGTTCGGTTATTACCACCTTGGTCTTTTTGGAAGAACCTGGGTTTAAGTCGGTAATACGCTCGACAGTTCTACAAATATGTACTGTATCATTGATAAAATCAATATCCGACCACTTTAGCCCGCAAAGCTCCCCAATCCGCACCCCCGTAAAGAGTGTAAAAAGTATTCCAAGACTTACATGGTCGTCGGAACGCAGCAGTTTTTCTTCTATTTTTATCCTAGCTTCTTCCGTTAGGATTTTTGCACCCCTTCCTTTTTTTGACGGGTATTTCACTCGGCTAAAACCCGGGCAGGGAAGATCATTATCACTTCCGTAGCGCAGGATGGATTTTAGGACGCACAATATATCCGTTACCGTTTTCGGGGAAAGTGCCCGCCCCGAAGTTCCACCCGTTGCTAAAAGTACCCCTGTTAAGTCACTTAGATATTTTTGATCCATTTTTTCCAGGGCTTTCCCTTCTAAGTGGGGGATTAAATAACTTGATACAATCCGGTGGTATCTTGTATAGGTAGATTCTTTCACACTGTATTTTACATCGCAAAGCCATGCCTCTGCCAGGTTTTCAAAGTTGCAGGACTGTCCAGGAAGCAGATAGGCACGCACCCCCAGCACGGCCTGCAGCGCAGCGTTTTTCTTTGCTTTCGCCTCCATATAGGTTGCCCCATAGAGGGAGTGGTACTTTGCCTTCCCATTTTCATAATGGTGAATGTACCTTGCCTCCCAGCGTCCATCCTTCCGCTTGAAAATATTTTCTCCTCGTCTTGACATATAAATTCCCCTTTCATCATTTATTCGACACGAATTGACTGCGAATAAAATGATAACACAGGGACTGTCTGCATTTCGCTATAGTTTTTTTGCTGATTTTTGCTGATTTCAAAGAAATTTTTAATACTTATTCATACTATAAGTCGAAAATAAGTTCAGAATTTATTGACAAAGTGATTTTCCTGTGATACAATTTTAGAAGTTGATAGTACAAACTATTTTATTTTTTACAAATTTTGTGCGTCATGAAGTAACGTAATTCATTACCTTTTAACACTTAAATATTCTGTTATTCACTTCCCCCTAAAATATTTTCTGTTCTTCCACCCATCTTTCGTTATATTTCTTTCCCTATTTTCTATATCCACCTTATGCTCTTTTTTCACTCAGGAACACACACAAAAAACACTCTTCCCCATAAAAAAACCTGCACACAAGAAAACGGCTATGGGCGTTTCCCGCCCACAGCCGTTTTTTATCCTATCTTCCTACATATCACAGACCCACATGCAATACTGCATCAAAGAAAATCCCACCCAAAAAACTTACGGCTGGTACTCCTTGATCTTTGCCACCAACTCATCCACTGCTGCGGCATCCGCCATAAACAGGCACAGACCATTTTCTTCCACCGCATAATGCGTGTTATCCCCCTCAATCGAAAGATAACGCACCTCATGCATCACCTCGTTTGTTCCGTCCTCAAAAAAGATAAGTGCCAGCACCTCATCTGTACCAACCGCCGCACCATCCGGCAGTTCCGCCTCAATGGCCACCGCGATAATGGCCTGGTACAAGTCGCGGAATGCATCACTCCCCTCCTTATCAAGTTCCATCCCATCCACCGTAAAAGTATCGTTGGTTGTGATGGAGCCATCCTCCTGTTCCACCTTCTCGTGTGTCATGCCAAAGACCCTCTCACTGTCCTTATACCGGACGGTCAGGCCGCTGATCGATGTGATATTGACCATCTGTGTAAAGCGGCTGATCACCGAGAAGATATCCGCCGAAAGAAGTGTTTCCGCCGTTTCTGCTGCCATCAGGAAAATCTGGTTCGACCCTTCTAAGCGCACATAAACCCCGCTCCCGTCCTCTGTCCGGCTCCCGAAATACAGCGTAAAATCCTTTGTCTGTTCTTCCCCTTCCTCCTCATACCAGACAGTTAGCGCGGTAGTCGGGGAGGAAAGTCCATAGGAAGCCGCATCCGCAGCATGGTATGTTATAAACTCCCCAAGCCCGATGGAAGTATAATTTTCCATAAGTGTAGAAAAATTGGTCAGATCCACGCGCACCGGTTTCTCATAAACATCATAGAGTGCCATTGTATAGAGTGCCATCGCAGTCAGGTCTTTTAAGTCGTTTGTGCTATCCTTTATGGTAAACGGGCGGTAGGTATCGCTTACCACTTTCAGCCCTGCCGCCTTATCGGAGGTAAAAACCGGCACCTCGTCAAACTGCATCAATTCCTCCTCAGATACATAAAAGACTTCCTGCGTTTCCTCCCCGATCAGATAAACATCCTTATTTCCCCCTACACAGGCATAAAACCCACCATCCGCACTGGACTGATCCCCAATGCAGAGCGTGGAGGATTCCCCATCCTTTTTTGTAACAGTTAATGTAATGGCCGGCTGCGCAAGCCCGTATTCCGCAAGATCCCCTGCATCCGCAAGCACCAGGCTTGTCGCCCTTAAATCCATTAATGTTTCCGCCATTGTGTCAATTTTTGCCGTGGCAAGTGGGAATTCCTCATCCCCAACGAACTTCCACTGGTTCTCCTTTGCCACTATCGTATAGGAAAACAAACTGCTTTCTGCTTTTATTTCGCTGATATCCCCGGTTTCCACTGCCAATAGCGCTATCCCAGTATCCACTTCATCCGTTTCCCCCTGGTCGTTTTCCTTCCACTTAGATGCCGCGAAATACACTACGACCAAAAGCACAAACACCGCACACAGGGAGAGCAGGGTAATCATATTTTTTCTTTTTTTCTTTTTTGAAGCCATAAATCCCTCCGATTATTTCCTGCGCCTGCGCACCACCACATAGATTCCGATACCGATAATGCAAAGTGGCAGCAATACCGTGGTATACAGCAAAAGTTTATTACCTGCAGCACTCGGCACGGTAAGCTGTTCCTCCATCAGGCTCTTGACCGGCACGGCCACAGCATTTTCCTGTTCGGTAAAAATATTGATCGTATTAAGCAGGATATCCATATTTCCGTAGGTACTATTTGAAAGCAGGGTATCATCAAGGAAGAATTTTGCGGAATATACCGCAATCCTTGTTTCTTCCTCACCCGCAGGTTCGGTCAGGTTAAGCCCCACACAGAAGCGCCCGCTAAGATCCCCCTCTTCCTTCTCAAGTGTTTCCGCATCCGTTGCTTTAATGTAGGATTCCTGCGAAGTTTCCAGGAGTTTTTCAATTGTCAGGGTTTCCCGCTTATCCTCGCGCAGTGTAATGCCGGAAACCGTCTGCGCCACCACATATTTCCTGCCGCGCACGCTCTCTGTGATTTCTGTATTATAGACGGTCGGCAGCACCACATGTGGCATCTGATACATACAATACCTGGAATCCCCCTCCATCAGAATTCCCTCATGCACATCCATACCATAATAAACAAGCAATTCATTAAAATTGGCAAGTTCCGGTGTCATATAGTCCAAAACCAGGATGGCATCCCCGCCTGCTGCAAGGTACTCCTTTATCATCGCGATTTCCTCCGGCGTGTAATCCGACTGCGGCTGGTTGATAAAAAGGATATCGCAATCTTCCGGGATACTTCCCTGTGTCAATAGACGGACATCATTTACTGTGATATTGTTTTTTGTAAGAAGCTCCGAAAGTGTCTGGGAAACCCCGGTTTCCCCATGTCCCTCCACACTGTAAATTACTGGAAGATCCTCATTGGTTACATACTGGATAGCAGCATTCAGACCGTTTTCTAAGGAAACACCGGTGGTCTGGGAACGGAAGGTATTATAATTAAATTCCTGCACAATCACCTCGGATGTCGGAACATATTTTGCCTTTCCCGTTGTTTCATTCACCACCAGGAAACTATCCGTTGTTACAGAATCTTCCACATACTGCGCAGCAAATTTCGGATACAGGATTGGATCCTTATATTCTGTTTTTACCCGGCTGTTATAATCGTCATACTTTGTAAAC
>CAMWUU010000077.1 GCA_947177515.1 uncultured Lachnospiraceae bacterium | reverse complement strand
GCGATAATATAATAGGATAATATCACGCAATGCGTCGATTGTCAAGCATATGCTTGACAATTTTCGACGGTTGCGCTAATATTTTTACATTCGGTTCGGAAGGGAGAAAACATTGCCTTGTATTTTTATGAAATCTTGCAATCCATCATGAAGCAGAAAAACTTAAGTATTCCCGAGGTTGCCCGACTATCCGGGTTACCGGATTCGACCATACGCAGTATTATTTCGCGTAAGAATAAAACAGTTGCCCTTGAGGTTGCGTTTAAATTAGCGAAGGGGCTGAATGTTTCGCTCCGGGAGTTAAACGGGGAGGAAAATATAATTCCGGTGGATATTTCCCTAGAGAGGAAACGGCTGATCCGTGAGGTGCAGGCGCTTCCCGAGGAAAAATTAAGTGCTTTATCCGCATTTATTAAGTTTTTAAAGGAAGCAAAGCAGGATTAGTTTTTCTGAATTGCCATAAAGTTTGTCGCCAGACAGGATATAATATAGATATTGTGGATCATAAGCTTTTAAACCGCGATTTTTGATAGGCAGCGGGATACTTTTATTATTTTCCCGCAAGCCTTTTGATTATCGCAATCGGAATAAAAAGCCATCCAAGCAGAATTCCGTACAGGACTTTTCGAGTAAATAGGTTGCTCCAGGTGGTGATGATAACTTTATTTTCATAGAGTACCACCCCCGTCGCCCAGTAACCTAGTACAGCATATATAATAAATAACATTTTTAATCTCCTCCTTTTATAATTTTTATACATAGCCTGAATTTTGTGTTTAACTTTTGTGGATGTGATAGTTACAATTTCTGGAAATCTATGATAATCAGTCCTTTTGTCCTCCTTTTTTGCTTTATTGGTGCTGCGTTTTTGGTGTCTGGCGATAATGGTTTGTTTATTCCAGATACTATTTTAACAGTTGAGGTATGACAGATTACGTCATTTTTTAAAAGTTTTTCAAAAAGTTTCAGGTTTTATGGTTATTAGAACTAGATAGTTATTAATTTGGCTTCTGTTTGTAGAAAGGATCAAAAAAGTCAATATTCTTATGGTTCTTTCTTTTTATATAAGGGATTATGTTACAGAAAAGATAAAATATTTCGTTGTTTTGTTGTATACCAAAGAATAATATATTATAATAAGAGTATAAGTAAAATCGCGTAGGGAACGGATATATTAGGAGGGGATATGGAGCGATAGTACAGTTGCAGGTAGGTCTGTGATACGAATTGTTACGGTATAAGTATCGCTATAATTGTAGAGGGGGATATCTATGGATAAGGAACAAAGGGATGAAATAGAGCGTTTACGGGGAGAACTAGACAGTGAGAACCAGAAGAAAATAGAGCTTGGGAAATGGAATGCCCGCTATTTGGAAACAACACAACGTATCAGGGAGCTTGATGCGGCATATCTGCGCCTGCAGCAGGAGATTCAGAGATTGGAAAAGTTCAGTCCGATATCCCTTACTTACCGTTTGTTGTTTATGCGTAAAAAGACATTAGAAAAAAAGCGCGGGGAGCTGCTGCAGCTAAAAGCACAGTGTGAGGAGGAGAAAGGCCAGCAAAAGGAGCAAAAAGAAACCATCCGTTTCTATGAAAATGAATTGTTTAGGATAAAAGGGCTGAAAAGAAAATGGGAAGAATTGGAAAATAATGAGATAGAGAATTACAAGAGTGGAACGGGCGCGCAGGATAAGGTGTTTTTGCGCCTGGAAGAGGAAGTTCTGGCGTTAAGGGAGGAAACGGGGCAATTTAGGAAAGTGCTGCAGGCTGCGCAGTCCGCCTATGGGATAGCGGGGGAAATTATGTGGAATCTGGAGAAAGCGGAGCAATCCGGACGGCTGGATTTATATGGCGGCGGGCTTTTTGCGGCAATGGATAAGCATGGACATCTGAATGCGGCGCAGAAAAAGCTGGAAAATTTGCGGATTCAGGTGGAGCAATTTAAGGGGGAACTGGTTTTGGCCAGTTTGCCGGAAGAATTGAAAATCGGTGTGGGTGGATTTATGAAATTTTCGGATTATTTTTTTGACGGGCTATTATCGGATTATCTGGTGCAGCGCAAAATAAAAGAGGCGGCAGTGCCGATTATGCGGTTTCGCAGGAAGATGGAAGAGATTTTGCAGGGAATGGAAGCCCGCCTTGCAACGATGGAGAAAGAATGTGCCAGAAAGGAAGAGCTGATGCGGCAAAAAGTGTTTTTGTGAAACTCAATCTGTAAGTGGGTGGATAAATGGAGAAACAGGGCAATTATTATGAAGATTTTTCCCCGCCTCCATGTTATACTGGAACAAAAAAGGAGGTCTTGGGATGGAGGGGAAAAGTATGGCGAAAGAAATCGTGGTCGGGAAAATTACGGATTATATTGAATCGCACCTGACGGAAGATCTTTCACTTCATCATATAGCAGAAGAGCTGAATTACTCCCAATTCTATATGGAGCGGGTATTTTCAAAAATCAGGGGGACAACAATCTATCAGTACATCCGGGAACGCAGGCTTACAAAAGCGGCAGAGCAGTTAGTTGTGACAAACCGGCCGATCATTGATATTGCGTTGGAGGCTGGATATAGTTCTCCGCAGGCCTTCACACAGGCGTTTAGCAGCCGGTATTTGTGTCCGCCGCGCGTTTACAGAAAGATGCGGGGAATTGTCCCACGCCCTACCGTATCCGGTGTGTTTAGAATGACAGCAGCCGTTCGGGTGGCAAATTCCGAATATCCTCTGCTCTTTAGGATATGGAAAGGCAGGGCGGCGGCATGAGTACGATTCCCTATGTAATTGAGCAGACAGGCCGCGGGGAGAGAAGCTATGATATTTTCTCAAGGTTGTTATCCGACCGCATTATATTCCTTGGGGAGGAAGTAAGCGATGTTTCGGCGCAGCTTGTTGTGGCGCAGCTTCTTTTTCTGGAGGCGCAGGATCCCGAGAAGGACATTCATCTTTATATCAACAGTCCCGGTGGGTCGATTACTGCGGGGCTTGCCATCTATGATACAATGCAGTTTGTGAAATGCGATGTTTCCACCATCTGCATTGGTCTGGCGGCAAGTTTTGGTGCGTTTTTGCTTGCGGGCGGGGCAAAGGGCAAGCGCATTGCCCTGCCGAACGCGGAGATTTTAATTCACCAGCCGGCTATTAGCGGGAACGGCGTGAAAGGGCAGGCAACAGAAATCAAGATTATTTCCGACCATATTCAGAAAAACAAAGCACGCTTAAACCGTATCCTTGCGGAAAATACTGGACAGAGCGAGGAGCAGATTGCAAAGGATACGGAGCGTGACCATTATATGACCGCACAGGAGGCGCTTTCCTACGGGTTGATTGATAAGATATTGGGCAGGAGGTAATGACGATTAGTTTTGCATGGGCTGATGTATCATTTTCCGGTATCCTGTAGCGTTCATCTATCCCGCAGCGGACGAGCCATTCGTAATTGATACCGAACCCGTGCGGGCGGGTTTCATAGTGGAATCCTTCGAGGTTCCCATATTTTTCCAAATAAGAAAGAACTGGCTGATATACCAGTGTAGTATTTTCTTGCAGATAGGATACGCAGTGTTCTAAAATGTTTTTAACATGTTCGGATCTGCCGCCGGGAATGTATTTTTCCATATGGTCAGTCGGAACAGACAACCTTTCTTTTATGGAAGACGCTTTATCCAGCGTCTTCCATAAGAACAGGGGATCATATATTTTTTCAAAAACTGCAGGGCTTAATTTTCTGCAATTTGCGGGATAAAGTAAATCGTATTTTCTTCGTTTTCTTTGATGTAAAAGTTTTTCTCTGCTTTATTCAGATAATACACTACTTTACAAGTTTTGTAAATGGAATCCCTGTCGCACGATTAATTGTTTCAAGGCATTCATAACAACATTTGATTTTATGTGTTTTCGATAGTATCCACGAAAGTGGTATAAATATGGCTGCTTACAGTCTGGTTCAACGCTGCTTTTTCCTGCCGTGCACAGAACACATGCAGTTCTCCTGGAAAATTGGACTTTTCCTATAAAGCATCTTGTGCATAGCTTCCTACTACAATAGCAGCAATAACCTAACGATCCACCTTAGCCTGACTGATAAATTCATCTAGCGCACTTTGATAACGTTCTTTCACACTCTTCATATTTACTACCTCCTGTTATGAAGTGACTTTTGTCAAGAGTTATTTTCTTAATTAATGTTTTCTGTGATTTTTAAGGAAACAGGAAGAATTATTTTGCCCTGCGTTTGATTGGCAGCATCAGGTCAAGCTGCCCAGCGCAGTTGTCTTCTGGCCAGCCTAAGTGTGCGCAGTATACCCAGTTGATATGCTCTTCCAGACAACCACCCATAATTTCCAGACCAAGTTCGCTGTAATTTGCTTCATAGTCAGGATTTTCATCCACCCACTTAGAAAGATTTTCCCAAAGTTGAAATTCCGGGAACTGGATGGTTAAAACAGCGTACAGCCCGCCCTCAAATTTCTTTTTTACCATTGGTTCCGGAAGTTCCATATCGTCGGGGATTGTGACCCAGTCCTCATAACCGTAGATATTACCCTCTAGGATGCCAGGATTTGGATGGTTAAATCCGAACATGCGTGCATCCGGTTTGATCTCGTACAGTTTGCTCTCCTGTATAAAACGGTTTACCACATCCCCGACCTTTTCCTCCGGTCTTTCGCCGATATACTGGTAGGAAGCAACAGTGCAGGGCGGTAGCAGCAGGATTTTAACATTTAGGGATTTGTTTAGAACTTCTTCCGCTTTGTTTAGATCATTCATATTTGCATTCTCCTTTAGGGTTGTTTTAGGAAGGGTGAGCGCACTGGCGATCTCTATAAGTGTGGAATCTTCAAGCAGGTTGAAATATGTCTTTTGCTTCTGGCTTTCGGCAAGGCGGTTGATAAATTGCCTTAGGATATCCCGGATTAAGTCAAGGGATGCGATCTCCTCATTAAGCTGTGCAAGGTTTTCCTGCAGTAGCCGCAGGGATTCGGACTGGGTTTCGTCTTTTAGGATAACAGCAATCTGCTTTAATGGGATGCGCAGCTTTCTTAGGATGATAATCTGCTGCAAACGTTGCAGCGCTTCTGCATCATACATCCGGTAGGCGTAATCCTCCTTATGTAATGTCCGGATCAACCCAAGCTTTTCATAGTGCCTAAGCATCCGGGGCGTTACGTCATACATTTTTGAAACCTGGCTTATCGTAAGATGTTCCATAGCTTGTACCCCTTTCTGGTTTATATCATAAAGGATGACACCGTGTCAAAGTCAAGAGGGAATATTTATATTTTAATAGGAAGGAATGATTGTATAAAAAAGAAAAATATGGTATAATGTGCGCGAAGGCAAAGCAATGCGAGCAATGCTTTGCCGTACTTGGTGCGGAGCAGCCCTTGGAACATAATACAATATGTATAAAGATAAATCAAGTAAGAACAAATACCAAATACCAACCCCCATATCAAAGTTGCGCCGCGAGCAATGCGAGCAACGCTTTGCCGTACCAGTAAACCACTTCATCCACCAAAGGCAACACGACCGAAGAACATAAAACGACTAAACAACACTTATTTCTTTCTAAAATAACCATCAAAATCTTCTTTCGAAAGGAGCAGAAAACTATGACAAACGAAACAAACATTATACCCTATGACTGGGAATACTGGATGGACAGTTTCGATATTGAGGAATGCCGCGCTTCCGCAGAATCCGGTTACGCGCCCGCACAGTATGAGATCGGTCAGTGCTACAAGCGTGGAAAAGGTGTAAAAAAGGACTTTGCCACCGCCGTGGAATGGTTTGTCAAAGCGGCGGATCAGGGCAATGCGGCAGCACAGCGGAGCCTCGGTTACTGCTATGAAAACGGTGAAGGTGTCCCACAAAACTGGGAGAAGGCACTGTACTGGTATGAGGAGGGCGCAAAAGGGGGCGATGCTGACGCGCAGCAGAATATTGCAAACTGCTATCGGTTTGAGAAGGACGTTGTGAAACCCGATTATAAGAAAGCCGTTTATTGGTATAAGAAAGCGGCCGAGCAGGGGCATTGCGGTGCACAGAACAATCTTGGTGTCTGCTACGAACTTGGACTTGGGATCAAGAAGGACGAGGAAAAAGCATTTTACTGGTATGGGAAGGCAGCCAAGGGCGGGGATATCGGTGCACAACATAATTTGGGGCAGTGTTACAACGAAGGGATCGGTGTGGAACAAAATAACGAGAAGGCAGTGTACTGGTACAAGAAAGCAGTGGAGCACGGCAACATGAAGGCCATGGCAAATCTCGGGGTAATGTATGCGAAAGGGGAGGGTGTCCCACAGGATCATGCCATGGCGGTTTCCCTGTACCAAAAAGCCGCCGAAATGGGTTCTGCGGCTGCACAGTACAATCTCGGATGCTGTTATCAATCCGGGGAGGGCGTTTTACAGGATGATAAGTTGGCATTTTATTGGCTGGAAAAGTCTGCAAAGCAGGGAGATGCCGACGCACTGTTTTATCTTTCTGATCTTTATGAATACGGAAAGGGCGTGGAACTTAACGAGGAAAAAGCAATGGAACTGTGTTTGAAAGCTGCAGAAGGGGGCTGTGTGTCCGCGCAGTATTCTGTAGGACATAATTATCATGCCGGAAATCTTGTGGAGCGTGATATAAAAAAGGCAGTCTACTGGTATAAAAAAGCAGCGGAACAGGGTAATCCGCAGGCACAATGCTGGCTGGGGCTTTGTTATGAGAAGGGGGAGGGGGTTGGAAAAAATAGCAGTAAAGCGGTTTCCTTGTATCGTAAATCCGCCGAATGCGGACATGACCAGGCACAATATTTTCTTGGAAATTGTTACCGGGATGCTTATGGGGTAGAGGAGGATTTAGAGCAGGCTGTCGCATGGTATGAAAAAGCAGCAAAGCAGGGACATAAGGAAGCGCAGTATGCCCTTGCAAATTGTTATGCAAATGGAAATGGTGTAGAGCAGGATCGGATGATTGCATTTACATGGTATCAGAAAGCGGCAAAGCAGGGACATGCCTTTGCGCAGAATGCGGTTGGGAACAGCTACTGGGAAGGGATCGGTGTGAAAAAGGATGTTGAAAAGGCGGCATATTGGTACCAGAAAGCAGCAGAACAAGGGGAAATATCGGCACAGTATTATCTTGCATATTGCTATGAAAATGGAATAGGGACACAAAAGGATGATGACCGGGCGATGGAATGGTGCCTGAAATCGGCGCAAGGAGGTTACGCGGCGGCGCAGTATTATATGGGACATTGTTATCGCCATGGCAGGAACCTTGATGAGGATGAGGAAGAAGCAGTTAAATGGTATGAAAAGGCGGCAGAGCAGGGGAATCTGAATGCACAGTTTGCGCTTGGCGAGTGCTATCAAAAAGGCATCGGCGTGGATGAGGATGCAGAAGAGGCATTTAACTGGTACGAAAAGGCCGCAAAGGGAGGGCATGCGTCCGCCCAGAATAAACTTGGTGTCTTCTATACAAATGCTGTTGGCGTAGAGCAGGATTTAAAGAAGGCATTTGCCTGGTTTAAGAAAGCGGCAGATCAGGGGCATGAGGTAGCGCAGTTTAATACAGGACTTTCTTACGCCACGGGTCGGGGAGTAAAGCAGGATGTGGAGAAAGCAGTTCCGTATTTACGGGCAGCGGCAGAAGAAGGGGATGAGAAGGCGCAGTCCTTGTTAGAGCGGCTGGGGTATTAGGCTGGTTAGAAGAACTAAGAACTTTATCTTAGCGGGAGAAACCTCCCGCTAAGATTGCGGTGGGCTGTATGCCTTTGAGGTAATAAGATAAGTGTATAAAGAGGGATCTTGGTGGTGAAGGAGAGTGAAAAACAATGGCAAACAATTCGAATCTTATCATTTATAATATTCAATATTGGCAGAGCAATTTTGAATTTGAAAAATGCCTTGCTTCCGCAAAGTCCGGCTATGCGCCGGCGCAGTACGAGATCGGTCAGTGCTATAAACGTGGAGTGGGTGTGAAAAAAGATTTTGTGGTTGCGGTGGAATGGTTTACCAAAGCGGTAGTACAGGGGAATGCAGCGGCGCAGCGAAGCCTTGGCTACTGCTATGAAAATGGTGAGGGTGTCCCGCAGGATTGGGAAAAGGCGCGTTATTGGTATGAGGAGGGTGCAAAGGGGGGTGATGTGGATGCGCAGCAGAATATAGGAAATCTCTACCTGTATTATCCGGAAATAATAAAAACAGATTACGACAAGGCGGTTTATTGGTACAAGAAGGCAGCGGATGGGGGGCATTCCGGTGCCCAGGTCAACCTTGGTTATTGCTACGAGATGGGATACGGAGTGCCGCAGGACTGGAAGAAGGCTGCCTATTGGTATCAGGAGGCAGCAAATTGGGGGGATGATGCGGGGCAGGATAATATAGGACTGTGTTACAAGTATGGGCACGGCGTAGAAAAGAATCCGGAAATGGCAATATTCTGGTTTAAAAAGGCAATCGCACAGGGCAATTTAAGCGCCATGAATAATCTTGGGGTTTTGTATGACGAGGGCGACGGCATAGAAAGGGACTTAAAGAAAGCGATCAAATGTTACCGCAAAGCGGCCGAGGCAGGGAATGCCACCGCGCAGAAAAACCTTGGGGTATGTTATGAGGATGGACACGGCGTGGAGCAGGACTATGTGCAGGCAGTTTACTGGTATAAAAAAGCAGCGGAACAGGGGAAAGCGGATGCGAAGTATCTTCTTGCATGTTGTTATAAAAATGGAACTGGTGTAGAGCAGGATCACAAAAAGGCGTTAGAATTGTTCCGGGAGCTTGCAGAAAAAGGCAATGCGAATGCACAACTTCAAATGGGTCTTTATTATGGGATGGAAGAGGATACCGGTGTGGCGCAGGATTATGCGCAGGCGGTTTACTGGTATAGGAAAGCTGCAGAACAGGGAAATGCCAATGCGCAATTTAACCTTGGCTGTCTTTATGAGGCGGGAAATGGTGTGGCGCAGAACCAGAAGCAGGCGGTTTACTGGTATGGGAAAGCCGCAGAACAGGGATATGTCTTTGCAATATATAATCTGGGAGTCTGCTACGAGTATGCAAATGGTGTAGAGGAGGATTGTGAAAAAGCTGTTTCGCTGTACCGCAAAGCGGCAGAACAGGGAGATTTTGATGCGCAGTGTGCGCTTGGCAACTGTTACTTTGATGGATGTGGCGTAAAAGAGGATTTAGAGCAGGCGGTTTACTGGTATAGGAAAGCCGCGGAGCAGGGGATGGCGAAAGCACAGTGTTCGCTCGGCAACTGCTACCGGGATGGGGACGGCGTGCGAGAGGATATGGAACAGGCGGTTTTTTGGTATAGGAAAGCCGCGGAGCAGGGATTGGCAAAAGCGCAGTATGCTCTTGCCGAATGTTATGAAAATGGCACGGGGGTGGAGGAAGATGAGAAAAAAGCTTTTTTATTATATCAGAAGGCAGCAGAACAGGGACATGTCTATGCACAGAATGAGCTGGGCAACTGTTATTGGTTGGGTGTAGGAGTACAGCAGGATTACGGGAAGGCAGTAATATGGTACGAGAAGGCGGCGGTGCAGGATGATGAGGAGGCACAGAGCCATCTTGCCTATGCCTACGAAAAGGGCAAGGGTGTGGAGCAGGATGATGAGAAAGCGTTCTATTGGGTCAGCAAGTCGGCAGAGGGGGACTATGCGCCTGCACAGCATTATATGGGGTATTGCTATGCCTGCGGGAAATATGTAAAAAAGGATGAGAGGCAGGCGGCGGCGTGGTACCAAAAGGCAGCAGAACAGGAGCATGCCCCATCACAGTACCAGCTTGGGAATTGTTACCGGGATGGCAAAGGGGTGAAACAGGATCTTGATATGGCGCTTTCGTGGTATCAAAAGGCGGCAGAACAGAAAGATCCAGATGCGCAGGCGGCGCTTGCAGACTATAATAGGAAGGCAGGGCAAAAAGAGCAGCAGCCAAAGGAGATTGCGGAATTATATGAAAAAGCGGCAAAACAGGGAGATCCGGATGCGCAGTTTTCCCTCGGCTGTAATTATTCCAATGGACAGGGGGTAGAGCAGGATGATGCGCGGGCAGCGGTGTGGTTTTCCAGGGCAGCAGATCAGGGTCATGCAGGCGCGCAATATGTCCTTGCTTACTGCTATCAGACTGGTCAGGGCGTGGAACTTGATGTTGATAAGGCAATTTTTTGGTATCGCAGGGCAGCAGAACAGGGGTACCCACTTGCCTTTGGAAGCCTTGGGCAGTGCTATGCGACTGGTCAGGGTGTGGAGCAGAATTTTGAGAAAGCAGCCGAATTGTATCAGAAGGCGGCGGAGCAGGGAGATGATGAAGCACAGTATAATATCGGGGTTTGCTACATAACAGGGCAGGGGGTTCAGAAAGATCTTGATATGGCAGTTTCATGGCTTAAAAAGGCAGCAGGGCTGGGAAACGAGAATGCGGTTGCCCTGCTGCAAAAGTTTGGACATTAAGGGAGGGGAATGGCATACTAAGGTACACAGAGAGCGTGCGGTTTTTGGATCGATAGGGGGAAACTTAAAATCTTGTAGTATGAAGTAGTTCCATCCATTTGCCAAGCGCTATGCGAAGAATGGTGGAGTTTGCCGCTGTTAGCATCAGGGCTGTAAGAAGGAGAAAGACCGCCACGCCGGTCAATACCACTGTTTTTTTTCGGTTGACCCTGCCGCCAGAACGCATTGCGGCAATGGAGGCGATTCTATGTTCTACCGTGTGTGCGGAATAAAAACTGACCGTGAAATCAGGCTGTGCATATCCGGCAAAGCCCGCGATGCATTTGGCATATTCAAGTTGTTCCTTCCGGCTGTACTTATCAAGCAGCGCCTCGTCGCAGGCGATCTCGCAGCGCTCGTTAAAAATATGGGAGAAGATATGGATTAAAGGGCTGAACCAATAAAGGCTTTTTATAAAAAGAAGCAGATATTTATAAAAAATATCATTCCTGTGACAGTGGGTCAGTTCATGGCGCAGGATAAATTCGGTATATTGTTCCGGCAATTTTGTCTGTGGAAGGAAAATTGTCGGATGGAAAATTCCAGAGATCAGCGGGGAGTTAAGAAGCGCACAATGCCGTATCTGAACCTGTCTGCAAATATGGTGTTTTTCTGCAAGTTGGTTCTTTAATAATTCCAGTTCGCGGTTCGTATTGGCAGGGCATGTTGCTTTTAACTGCAAAAACAAACGTCGGTTTTTATGGATGCGCGATAAGAAAGCACCGAGAAAGCCAACAAGCCATATTACAAAAAGATATGGAAAAAAGTACAATTCACTGTAAAAAT
>CAMWUU010000076.1 GCA_947177515.1 uncultured Lachnospiraceae bacterium | reverse complement strand
GTCGCGTACCTGGAAAAACTGCGCCTAATTTTAAAATACCTTGGTGTATCGGACTGCAAGATGCAGGAAGGGTCGCTGCGCGCGGATATTAACCTATCCGTCCGAAAGATGGGGGATAAAAAATTTGGTACGCGCACTGAAATGAAGAATATGAGTTCGTTTAAGGCAATTGCACGCGCAGTTAAGGGCGAGGGGGAACGCCAGATTAAGGTGCTTTTAAACGGCGGGCGGATTGTGCAGGAAACAAGACGCTGGGATGAGAATAAGAACACCAGCTTTGCTATGCGCTCAAAGGAGGACGCGCAGGATTACCGCTATTTCCCGGAACCTGATCTTGTGCCGCTTGAGATTACACCGGAGTGGCTGGCAGAAATCAAGGCGCATGAACCGGAATTGCGCGATGCAAAAATGCTGCGTTATCAGAGGGAATTCGGGATTCCAGAATATGATGCGGCGATTATTACCGGGGCAAAAAAGATGGCGGATATTTTTGAGGAAACCGTGGCACTCTGCAATAAACCAAAGGAAGTGTCCAACTGGCTGATGGTGGAAACAATGCGCCTGCTAAGGGAAACGGAAACAGACGCAGAGGAACTTTTGCTGGAACCAAAGAAGCTCGCCTCACTGATTATGCTGATCGATCAGGGGGCAATTAACCGGACTGTAGCAAAAGAAGTATTTGAACAGATTTTTAAAGAAAATATTGATCCGGAAGTGTATATTAAGAAAAAAGGATTGCTGATGGTGCAGGATGATACGCTTTTAAAGGAAGCCATTGCACGCGTGCTGGAGGTAAATGCCCAGTCCGTGGCGGACTTAAAAAGCGGTAAAGACCGGGTGTTTGGTTTTTTGGTTGGACAGACCATGAAGGAAACAAAAGGGAAGGCAGATCCGGGGAAAGTGAACAAATTGTTGAGGGAAGCGCTGGAATTAAAATAGGATTGAATTAAGTTTTTTTCTGGAGCGGAACAGATTATGCGGTTTATTATCTGTCCCGCTCTTTCTTGATTGGGAAATTTATCCAATCAACACGTTTTTTCCCTCAAAAGCAAAACCATATTTGCGGATGCGTCCTGCCGGAATTCCCCTTGCAATAAGGGTGGAAGCATAGTCTTTTTCTTCAATCTGCGTGAGCGCTGCCTGCACGGTTTCTTTAAGATTCTTTTCCTTGTTCGGACGGTGAACCTTAAATTCAAAGAGGATCGCAGGGTCTTTTTCGTTGCCTTTTTTTGGTTCAAGCATCACATCGTAGCGCCCGAACCCGCTTTCGCGGTTGGAGGTAATAAGGTAACGGTCGGACAGATCTACCATCAGACCGAGGACAAAGCCGTGGTAGAAGCGTTCTGGCTGTGCTTTTCCAGAAAGCTTTATGCCTGTGTCAAAATAACGAAAGGTATCTTCTGCTACACGGTTCATGTATTCGTTCATTGCGTCAAGATCATCCGCGAGCAGGGCTTTGATAAAATCATTGTAAGAAGATGTGGTAGTTTTAAACCAGCCCTCAATCATGTTTTCAAACATTAACCGTACTTCTTTGTTTGTAAGTTTTAAGGTGTATTTCTCCCTGCCGGTTTCCCCGTCAATGGTGTGCTGATCCACCTTTAGATAGCCGCTTGCAAGTAAAAGGCTCCAGATGGCGGATTCACTGTGATCAAGCTGATTGAATATAATCTGTTCATCAATTTTTGTGCAAAGTGTGCCGCCATTTAAGAGATCCTCCATAATTAGCTTTATATCTTTACTGCCTTCGCGGATCAGCTTCCCTACAAGACTGTTGCTGCTGGTGTTTGCCCAGTGCGTGCCAAACCTTTTTCCATCCAGGAATTTGGTGATGGACCATGGGTTATAAATATCGCTTCGGCTGCCAAAGGTGAAGCCGTCATACCAGTCCTTTACTTCTGCTTCTTTTTCAGAAAGATCAAACTCGCACAGGGCAGCAGAAACTTCCTGTTGGGTAAAGCCGAAAATATCTGCATATTTGTCGGAGGTTGTAGTTATTACTTCAAGATTATTCAGGTCGGAGAAAATAGATTCCTTGCTCACCCTAGTAATCCCGGTTAGGACGGCACGTTCAAGGTAGGGATTTGTCTTAAAAGTAGCGTTAAAAAGACTGCGCATAAATGCCACAATTTCTTCCCAATATCCGCTTACATAGGCCTCCTGTATTGGTGTATCATATTCATCCAGCAGAATAATCACCTTTTTGCCATAGTATCTCATAAGTAGACCGGAGAGCATATTCAGGGACATGGCAGCGATATCCTCGCTCATATTCCATGATACGGTGCAAAAAAGTTCTTTTTCTTTTTCATCCATCAGGGTATCTATATTTAACAAAAATTTATATTGCCTGTATTGCTCGTAAATCATACGATAGATCATTCTGCGCATTTCAGCAAGTCCAGTCATTTGTTTTATCGCGGCAAAGGAAAGGCTGATCACCGGATAAGTTCCCTGCAAATTCCGGTATTTTTTATCTTTCCAGATATTTAAGCCAGAAAATACTTCTCCCGATCCTGCATATTTTGTAGAAAAAAAGCGATTGGTCATATCCATTGTCAAAGTTTTGCCAAAACGCCTTGGACGGGTGATCAGGGTTACACTGTCGCCGTTTTCCCACCATTCACGGATGAAATTTGTTTTGTCCACATAAAAGTAGTTGCCAGAGATCATGGTTTCGAAATTTTGTATCCCAATCGCGGTGGTTCGTGCCATGCCTTCCCTTACTCCTTCCCATTCCAGCAATAAGTACACAATTTGCACGGGTCAATCTCCACCGAAGCTAACATATCGTCTAGCCGGTTAAACTGAAGCGAGGTAAACCCTAATTCTTTGCGGATTTCTTCCACCATCGCTGCATATTCCGTAGTGTCCGGGTCGGCGTAGCGGTTAAGTACCTCCTCGTCATTTGCCTTATCACCCTCAAGCCGGGAGATCACACGGCGCGCAATCAAGTCCATCTCGGAGGTTGAGCGCGAGAAATTCAGGTATTTGCATCCGTACATAATCGGCGGGCAGGCAGGGCGGATATGGACTTCCTTTGCGCCGCTCTGGTAGAGGAATTCTGTTGTTTCGCCAAGCTGTGTGCCGCGCACAATCGAGTCGTCAATTAATACCATGCTCTGTCCCTCGATCAGGTCATGTACCGGAATCAGCTTCATCTTCGCAATCAGGTTGCGTTTTTGCTGGATGGTCGGCATAAATGAGCGCGGCCAGGTCGGGGTGTACTTGATAAAAGGGCGGGAGAACGGGATGCCTGACTCATTGGCATAGCCGACTGCGTGGGCGGTGCCGGAATCCGGTACCCCAGCCACCACATCCGGTTTCACATTGTCCCGTTTGGCCATGCGCCTTCCGCAGTTGTAGCGCATTCGCTCGACACTGATTCCCTCATAGGAGGAGGAAGGATATCCATAATAAACCCAGAGGAAAGTACATATTTTCATATCTTTTCCCGGGGCAGCAAGTGTTGTAACCGCGTCCGGTGTGAGGATAACAATTTCGCCGGGACCTAATTCCCTTAAATTGGAATAACCGAGATTTAAATAGGAAAAGCTTTCAAAGGCAGCACAGATGGAACCATCCTTTTTGCCGATGGCGACCGGTGTGCGCCCCATCTTATCACGCGCAATATAGATGCCTTTTGGCATCAGCAGAAGAATGGTCATGGAACCAACAATCAATTCCTGCGCATACTGGATTCCCTCGATAATATTTTCTTTTTGGTTGATTATGGCAGCAACAAGTTCCGTCGTATTAATATCGCCGCCGCTCATCTCAAGAAAATGTGAATTCCCGCTCTGGAATAAAGTATCCACAATCGCATCGGTATTGTTTACTTTGCCGACCGTTGTGATTGCGTAGGTGCCGTGATGTGAACGGACTAAAAGAGGCTGTGGCTCATAGTCAGAAATGCATCCGATGCCGCAATTTCCCTTCATCTGGTTGACATCTTTTTCAAATTTGGTGCGGAACGGGGAGTTCTCAATATTATGGATCGAGCGGTCAAACCCCTTCTCCCCGAAGACGGCCATACCGCCGCGCCTTGTGCCAAGGTGCGAATGGTAATCCGTGCCGAAAAACAAATCAAATACGCAATCTTCCTTTGACGCTACTGCAAAAAATCCGCCCATATTTAACCTCCATAAATATCTGTGCTGTGGAGGGGTACCCCCAAAGCCATTATAAACAACAAGGACATTATAATCGGATTGGGTGGGGAAATCAAGATTTTTTGCTGAAAGTATAAAAATGGAATAGACTAAAAACCGCTTTGCGCAGTTTGATATATGGTCTGGTAAGGGGGGGGAAGTGGATGAAAATGAGAAACGATAGAATAAATACATTTTAACATGAAAAAAATTCAATATACTTGTGTTTTTGTCGAATGTGTTGTATACTGTATACTATCATTTTCCGACTATCCCCGTACATATTCCGGCAGGGAGCCGGAAACGATGGAGGAATCCGTATGTCTACTTATTTAAAACTGGAAAATATTTCTAAATATTATACTTCTGGTCAGTCCGTTGTGATGGGTTTGCAGGGAATCAGCCTGGAGTTTTCCCTGGGAGAATTTGTTGCCATTACCGGGGAGAGTGGCAGCGGCAAGTCCACCCTTGCAAAGGTGGTTGCCGGGATCCTGCCCTATGAGGGCGGGGAGATGAGCTTAGGCGGGAAGCCGACCTCCCATTACGGCCAGTCGGACTGGGAACAGTATCGCAGCAGCCGTGTCAGCTTTATTTCTCAGAGTTATGATATCCTGCCCGGGTGCACGGTACTTAAAAACGTGGTTAGCGCGCTTGTCCTAAACGGTATGGACAGGGTGCATGCAAGAAAGCAGGCGGAGGAAATACTTGCCCGGGTAGAGTTGGCAGACATGAAAAAGCGCCGGGCAGCAAAACTTTCTAGCGGCCAGAAACAGAGGCTTTCGATTGCCAGGGCACTGGCAAAGCCGGCTCCGATCCTGATAGCGGATGAGCCAACCGGCAATCTTGATAGCGAGAATAGTGCGAAAGTGGTTCGCCTGCTTGCGGATGCCGCAAAAGAACGTCTGGTTTTAATGGTTACCCATGATTTTGAGGAGGTGGAGGATGCCGCCAGCCGCCGTATTATAATCCGGGACGGTGCGGTGGATGCGGATATGGGGCTTGGGGGAAAGACAAGAAAAGATGCCGCCCACGATATGGCACAGGAAAAGGATACACAAAAGAAGCCGTCCCAAAACGCAGAGAAGGGGAAAACAGGGTATCTAAGCCGTTATACCGCTGCTTTGCAGATTTCCTCCCGCCCGGTCTGGTCAGCGGTTATGCTGCTTTTTTTTGCCCTTACTGCCTTTGCCCTCTTTGTTTTCGCGGGAACCTTTGTGGTTAACCTGGATGATAGTTTTACCAGGATGTATGATAATTCCGCCTTTTTAAATGGAAGTAAAACCAGGATTGTGGTGATGAAAGAGGATGGGAATGATATGGGGAAGGAGGATTATAATGCTCTGTTGGCACTTTCCTATGTGGAAAGGATAGAGCGTTTTGGTTTTATTTCGGATATCCATTTTTACTACAGGGATGGGATTGATTATAACAAGCACTATGAAGCCGTGGTGGATGATTTTGGAAATCCGCTCGGCCTTGTAGAAACAAAACTTACGCTCGGGGATACCAATCTCTTCCTGCAAACTGTCCCATGCCTAAAAGAAGGTGCGCATTTCCTTACGGCGGGCCGCATGCCGGAAAATATGTATGAAGTGGTGTTTGTGGGCGATGAGGAACTGCTGGGTACAAGTCTGACATTTTATGTGTGCAACAAAAAATTATGGCCTGTAGACTCCTATCTTAAATTGACAGCTAAGATTGTGGGAGTTACGGATGTGGGCGAGCATTTTTATGTGGATGGGCAGTTAGGCCGTGCTATCTCCGGGGAATATTTAGGCGGGGAATTACTAATTGCGCCAACCTATGAAACACCGGATAGTAACCGGTATGTTACGGGCGATGATCCACTAGAGAAAAGATTCCTCTGTTCTGAGTTTATGTTGCAAAACCTGAAAAATCAAATTATCCGCGAACGTATAAACAAGGGGCAGGGGGACTTTGATGAAAGCATTTATTACAAGAAGAGTTATCCTTTTTCGAATCCGGATGACCCAGAAAATCCGATTAAACTAAAGATATATGGGTCACACTCATCCAGCTACAACCAATATATCCTTGTAAAGCCAGATGTATTTGAGCAGCTTGTCCCGGATCGGGAGGGGACACAGATTTCCCTGACAATAACAGACTACGCTTATACCGACCGGGTATTGGAAGCGGTGCATGGACTTGGTTACCAGGCAATTTCCCCTTACCGGCTTGGTTCTACAAAACAGAATGAAAAGCTTGCCGCAGAGCGTCTTCAGACATTGAAAATCTGTATTCTGGCAACGCTTGCCGTTTTTTTCTTACAGATTTTGGTGCTGCGTGCTATGTTTGGTATGGAAACTATGGAATTTAAATTGCTTGCTAATCTTGGGCTGCGCTGCCGCACAGCAAAACGCTCTGTTTTGTGGCAGGTATTTGCTTTTACGGTGAGCGGGCAGCTTTTGGCCTTTGTGGCGGCAGCCATAGCATCGCAGGCGGGTGTGGAACGGATTTTAAATATAGTCAAATACCTGCCAGTCCGCGATATCCTTTTGTTTATGCTGCTGCATCTGGCAGCGGGGCTTTTGGTTGCCCTGTGGGTACAGCGGGTAATCGGCAGGCAGGTATATCCGGCAAGCCTTCCGTATGCGGATTTGGATATGGATGAGGAGGAAGACCAATGATAGAGATCAAAAACCTGAATAAAACTTATGATAAGAAAAGCCGCAATGCCAACCATGTCCTGCATGATGTTTCCCTGACTCTTCCGGATGTCGGTTTCGTCTGCATTATCGGAGCCTCCGGATGCGGTAAAACCAGCCTTTTAAATGCCGTGGGCGGTCTGGACTCCTTTGATGGCGGGGAAATAAAGACAGGTGGGATCGCCGTATCAAAATCTGGGACGCGCGGTTATGAGCGCGAGCGCAATAACAGTTTCAGTTATATTTTCCAGAATTATTATCTTCTTTCTGATCGCAGTGTGGCGTACAATGTTTATCTGGGGCTGCATTCCCTAGCGCTCACCCACAAAGAAAGGCTTGTACGCGTAAGGCAAGCACTAGGGGCAGTGAACATGTTGCGTTACGCCCGCCGGATGGTGGGGGAACTCTCGGGTGGACAGCAGCAGCGCGTTGCCATTGCAAGGGCGATTGCAAGAAGACCGAGGGTGATTTTTGCGGATGAGCCAACAGGGAATCTGGATGAGGAAAATACAATAAATATTTGTACTTTACTGCGCCAGATTTCAAAGACAAGCCTTGTGGTTATGGTAACACATGAGGAACGGATCGCACGTTTTTTTGCTGACCGGATTATTACCTTAGCGGATGGGCGTGTAGCTTCGGATGAAACAGAATGGAAGCGCAAGAAGCTTTCGGTGGGTGGCGGCAATACCCTGTATGCAGGGGATTATGAAAACCAGACCATTGAGGGGGAGAATATAAAAATCCGTGTGCTTACGGAGGAAGGAACGAAA
Source organism: uncultured Lachnospiraceae bacterium (assembly GCA_947177515.1). Taxonomy (GTDB): domain Bacteria; phylum Bacillota; class Clostridia; order Lachnospirales; family Lachnospiraceae; genus RGIG4057. The sequence continues at coordinate 3,697 of CAMWUU010000076.1, read as the reverse complement.
GGTGCAGATCTGACGATTGCCATTTTAAATGACCGGATCGTGATCAAGACGGATGATGCGCGTGCCATCAGTTGTTCTAAGAATGGTGAAACTCCCGTTTTAGAGGAGGGAACATCGCCGGTGCTTACGCTTGCCGAAATGGATGATGCCTTAGTTTCTGCAAAACCGGACACCGCAGCAGCGGCAGGGTATGGTTTTCCTGTTAGGCAGATTATCCGGGAAGCGGGACGGCTCCTGCATGGCGAAGGGATGCGAAGAAGGAGTATCCTGCTTTTCTTAGCGGTTATGACCATATTAATTGTTTGGATGGTGGGGGATTATCTGACGCTCTCTTCCATTGACCCAAGAGAATTTATTGTAAGTGATTCCCATATCCTGGAACTGGCTGTTGAGAGAGGGGAGGCTCTTGACCCCCTTGACCCGGATGCGCCAAGGGGTGTTCTTTCACTGATGCCGGGGTTAATTGCCACACTAAGGGAGGAGGGGGCGGATTTTGATTTGCTGCCCCATGTGACTGCTAGTAATACCAGTTTTTCTATTACTACCTATCCCCAGCTCGGAGAAGTGAGTGTAAGGCTGAAAAATTTCAGTTATGCCCCGGTGGAGCGGCTTGATAAAGACTGCCTGGTTTATGGGAGGATGCCAGAGATAGCCGAGGAAGTAGTGATTGACCGCTGGGTTCTTGAGTATGTGCTTGCGCAGGATGGGGTATTGCAGAATCATATTGTGGGAATTGAAGAGTTTGTGGGAATGAAGCTGGATTTTTTTAAGAAGGCTTATGATGCAGTAATTGTGGGGATCTGTGACAGCGGTAATCCGACCCTGTACCTGCCTTTAGCTGGCCTGATTTCCGTGGGGGATATGGGAATGGAAGTGATTGGCTATTCCGAGTTTATGCGCCGGTACAATGGGCTGTATACGGGCGATGCACTTGCACTGGATGAATGTATTGTGATAACAAATACGGCGGGGATTAGTTATGCTAACAAGATTGGTTCCAATTTTATGGCAAATACGACAGTGGCTTTTAAAATAAAGGAAGCACTTCAGGCAGATACCTACGCGAAAATAGTAATTTCCGACGATGCGTTTAGTGACCTTATTCTTGGAATGAACGGTTTGAATTATAATTTTTATGCGCCGGATAAGGAAGAAATCAAAGCGGAACTGGTTCGGGTATTAAAACGGGATTATGAAGGAAAAATCCTGTATAAGTTAAGGGATCGCAACGGGGAGGCAATGCGCAGCTACAAAATAGCCGCTTCCTTAAAGGCGGATGCGCGGACGATTGTCACATTTACGATAATCTTTTTATCCATGGTAATGCTTTATCTTTTGCAGCGCTCCTATGTACAGCAGCGAACTGGTATGATAGCGGTGTACCGGCTTTTGGGACTTCCTAAAAGGAAAATTATGGGAATTTTTGTTGTGGAAAGTTTTCTTTTTGCCCTGCGTGGTGTGCTGCCTGCTGCGGCATTAACCTGGGCGGTTGTGGCGGTTTTAAACCTTTTAACGGATTTGGGGTTTTTTATGATCCTGCCATGGCAGGCGGGTGCACTGGTCTGCCTGGGAGTCACGGGATATTATCTGTTAGTATCCCTGCTTCCGGTTATCCGGCTGCTTTTACTGCCGCCTGCAAGACTGGCGGCAAAATATGATATTTGAAACTTATCATTTCTTCCAGTTCCTTGTCCGTGGAGGGGCAAAAGGCGAAGCATGGGATGTGGCGGGCGTGGGGATTGTTCCTTGTGGGAACGGTTTGGAGTTTCTGGATTGGATTAAGGATTTTTGGGACGAAAAAGTGATGGGATAACAGGAAAGGGATACTGTATGACGAAACTAAACGAACTTCTTGCCTGCCTTAATAATGGACATGTCATTGTACAGACACACAATTACCCTGACCAAGATGCACTTGCGAGCGCGATGGGATTAAAAGTGCTTTTGGAGGCAAAGGGAAAAAAGGTAACAATTGGGTATGAAGGGATTATTGATAAGGAAAATACATTAAAGATGATGGAGCTGTTGGGGATTGAATGCTATGAAAGCAGCCAGCTTACCCTGGCACCGGAGGATGAGATTATTATTGTGGATGGACAGAAAGGTAATATTAATATGACGGATCTGGTCGGGGATGAGGTTGCCTGCATTGACCATCACAAGATACGACGGGGGGAGAAGTATAAATTTTCCGATATCCGGGAGAATGTGGGTGCCTGTGCATCCATTATTGGCAGCTATTTTTTTGAGAATGGGATAAAACCTTCTAGACAGGTGGCTACGGCACTATTGTACGGGATCCGGATGGATACGCATAATATGACACGTGGCGTTTCAAAGCTTGATCTTGCAATGTTCTCACGCCTGTTTCCGATGGCGGATCATGGGCATATAAAGCTGCTGGAAAATTTTTGCCTGAAGCTTTCGGATCTTGAGGCTTACCGCACAGCCATTGATACCCTGCATGTGGTGGAGGGGGTGGGGGTCGCTGCGGTAGGCGCAGGCTGTTCGGAAGCCCTGATTGCGTCCGTATCGGATTTTTTACTTACCCTTTCAAGCGTGCAGGTCACTCTGGTATATTCCTACCGCGCAGGCGGCGTTAAATTTTCCGTCCGCAGCGAAGTGGAATGCTATGATGCGAGTGATATGATTGTGGAGGCACTTAAGGGGCTTGGGGATGGGGGCGGCCATGCGGATATGGCGGCAGGGTTTATCCCAAATGTGCCGGATGAGCAAATGGCCAGGGATTATGCGGCGGTTGTAGAGGGAAGATTTTTGGAGAGGGTTCACAGATAGAATATGGTGGGGATATCAAAGTCCCCACCGTACCTTACTGTTCCTGTTCCTTTGACGCGATAAATTCGTCAAAAACATAGGAAAGTACCGGGGCAAGCCCGATAAATTCACACCCGTAACCTTTTATGCCATGCCCTAAATCGGTACAGCGGATAATTTTGACAACGCTGTAAAGTTTGGAGTCGTCATCCGGTGAGAGCTGGATGCACGCGTTAAAATAATAGCCAAGCGGCAGGATACTTTGGCTGTGGAAGCCGATTCCCCCCTTTGAAATATCAACAACCGTGATTGGTGCATCAATATTTTCTACACATATATTATCCTGCTTAAACAGGGAAGAAATCACTAATTCTAATTTCACATTGAAGCGTTTGTCCCTTCTTTTTTCTACCATAATAAAACTTACCTCCGTATATTAGTAAAATCTACCCCTTATTATATACGATTTGCACAGAAATTTCAATAAAAAAACCAAAAAAGATGGTGTTTTTGATAAATTGTCAGGAAAGTATGGGGGAACAGCCCGTCCGACAAGAAATTTTTGGCAGGAAGACCCGGGCAAAGCCGCGAAATAATTGACAGTTTCTTAACAATCTACTATAATATAGGCTAGGAGCTAAAAGCGGGATTCCATTCCCTTAGGAAGGGGAGTTGGTGACCGGGGGGCGGCGGCAGAGGGATATTGGAACAAATAATTTTGGGAAGATGAGGAGGGGGAGCATTTTGAGTGAGAAGGGGATTTCGGCTGCTGTAATCAGGCGGCTCCCGCGGTATTATCGCTATCTGGATGAATTGCTAGAAAAGGATGTCGTGCGCATCTCATCGAAGGAACTGAGCCAGAAAATGAATGTCACCGCATCGCAGATCCGGCAGGATCTTAACCACTTTGGCGGTTTTGGGC